>CAZRWV010000032.1:0-10365 GCA_964603965.1 uncultured Candidatus Saccharibacteria bacterium | reverse complement strand
GCAAGAGACTTCTAAGCTCAAGGTCGCAGGTTCGAATCCTGCCGGGGGTACCACATAAAAGATCACACCATGAAGCCAGAACAAAGCGTCAAAGACAAGGTAGCCATCAAAGCCACCACCCGCAGAGCCTTGTACGACTCCTCCTGGAATAGCGTCCCCGTTCTCAATCTGCACAGTAACCTGGCGTTATTAACTGGGATACTCCCTGTGTGGGCCGTACATTCTATTTGGCGCGGCCTGCCGTTTGCGCTGCTCATACCCTTGATTCTTGTGATCTATGTCGTTATGTACCCCGTATACGTGCACCTCGATCGATCACGTACTGGCATTACGCCGACCTTCGCCCGGGTCGCCCCGACGATGGCTATAGTTGTCGGCGTCGCACTTGCGGCGCTAGTCGTGTATTACTTCCACTTGTAACGACGCAGGAGACTGGCCACATCCGTACGCTATAGGATTTTTGGCACAAGCTGCCTACAATAAAAATAGACGAAAGTTGGTTGCTCTAACACTTATTACACACGGAAGCATTACACACATGGATAGATACGGTCCCGACACTACACTGGGCAGCACTACGCCCGAAGCCCTAATACAGACGATGAGATACGACCCATCGCATGCAGCATATACGCAAGGCAGGCAGAGATTTGGGGACATGTTGCAAGCACAGACACAGAGCATGGGATTGATAGTCTTCTGGGCAAATTGTCTTTATTCGAGCAAGCATATGGAGGTTTTTGCCAGGCCGAAGCTTTGGCTATTGATACAGCGGCCGAAAAGCTGGGTGCATGGATTAATGGCTGATTGATTGTTGGGCAACAGGGAGTTCTGTGATGTTATGCAATAAACATACGATTACTTGGTCTAGTTTTATATAACTCTTTCTGTAAACACACATATAAGTTTTACAGAAAGGGATTGGTCGCAGAGACTTACCGTGAAGCAATTATTGAAATTGCAACAGAATTAGTTGGCGAAGCCTCAACCAGATACAAGCCGGGACATCCTGAGTTAGGACAATCGCCTGCCGATGGTTTTGATTGTTCGGGATTTGTTAGGTTTGTCCTGAATACTGCCGGCTTAGTTATTCCGGATTATATCGGCCAGGATGGGTTAAGACGGACCACCCGTCACGCGAATGAATTCTGGGATACCTATGGCGTTGCAGTACATACAGGATTACATCGAGGTGGTGACTTGGTATTTTTCTCAAGACATGGGCAGTTTCCTACCCATGTAGGCATCGTCCGCGATGAAGAATCGTATATTCATGCGCCCGGCTGTGACAATACTAGGGTTGAGATAAAAGCGATAGCTCACGAATCCATAACAGCGAAAGGCCACGAAAAACTAATCTATTCTAGGAACCCTATAGGATTCAAATCGCCGTCGAGAGTCATTGAGCAGCCAACGTATCGCTACCATCAAGCACCCATATAATAAAACCTGACTTTAGCATTGTGCCCTATAGTCCATACTCGCCTTAACTGCGTAAGCGCTATAGAATTTTTGCCGCCAGCTGCCTACAATAAAAGCATGAGAAAACTAGTTGTTCTAACATTCATTAGCCTGGACGGCGTCATGCAAGCGCCCGGCGGCACGGACGAGGATACATCAGGCGGGTTTGAGTACGGCGGCTGGACGGTGCCGTATTTTGACGAGTTTTTGGGCAACGTGATGGCCGAGCAGATGAGCGTGCCGTTCGATCTGTTGTTGGGACGCAAAACCTACGACATCTTCGCGGCCTACTGGCCGCACCAGGACGACAAGACCAGTCCCGGCGCACAGGTGCTCAACCAGGCCAAAAAATATGTGGTGTCGGAGCATGCCATCGAACTAGCTTGGACCGAGTCGGCGCTCATAGATGGCGATGTAGTTGCGAAGATCAAAGCGCTCAAGGAGCAAAAAGGTCCAATGCTGCAGGTACACGGCAGCGGCAACCTGGTGCAGACACTGCTCAACTTCGACCTGGTGGATGAACTGTGGCTCAAGACATTCCCGGTAACGCTCGGCCGCGGCAAGCGCCTGTTTGCCGAAGGCACTATCCCGGCCGCCTTTGAACTAACGGACAGCAAGGTCTCGCCCCGTGGCGTGATTGTGGCATCGTACAAACGGGCAGGCAAGGTTAAGACTGGCTCGTTTAATTAGTTATGGCCCAAACATCCAAAAACCCCATCGAGCGCGCGGCGTTCGCGATTGATGCATTGCAGCGGCGCTACCATGCGTTTAGTTTTCCGCACGCCGTGGTCAAAAAATACGGCGACGACCAGGCCGGCCAGCAAGCAGCCCTTATTACCTATTACGGCTTTTTGTCGTTATTCCCACTGATGCTAGTGGCCACGTCCGTGGTCGACATCATTGCACAGCACAACATGGAACTGCGCGCGCGGATACTGGGCGACATCAACACGTATCTGCCGGTCATCGGCCAGCAACTGCAAGACCAAGTGCAAGCCAGCGACAAAACCGGCCTGGCGCTAGTGGCTGGTCTGTTGGTAGCCCTTTACGGTACACGCGGTATCGCCAATGCACTGCGCAGTCTGCTCGACCACGCTTGGTCCACGCCCAAAGCCCGGCGCAGCGGTTTTCTGCCGGGCGGCCTCAAGAGCTTCGCGCTGCTGCTCGGCGGCGGCGTAGGCATCTTGCTTACCAGTGGATTAGCAGGTTACGCCACCGCGGCGTTGGCCGGTCATTCATTCCTGACGCGCGTAGTGCCGATTGTTATCAACGTCTGCATACTATACCTGCTCTTGATATATGTCTTTACAGTTGGGCCGTCACGTCGCCGGCCGCGTGCCGACGTGCAGCTGGGCGCCGTCTTGGCCGCAGTAGGACTGTTGACGCTGCAGACTGTTGGCAGCTATCTGGTCACCCACCGATTACACGACCTGCGTGGCCTGTACGGCCAGTTTGCACTCGTGCTTGCCACGCTGTTTTGGCTGTATCTGCAAGCCCAGGTGTTGGTGTATGCCATCGAGATCAACGTGGTGCACGCCCGCCGGCTATGGCCGCGCAGCATGACCGGCCACAACCTAACTGCTGCCGACCGCAAGGCTTACCGCTTGTACGCTGCCCGCGAAGCCTACCGGCCCAAGGACGAAGAGCAGATCGATGTCAGCTTTGGCCCAACCGAGGCCGATGAGCCGCATCCCACCGATCAGCCCCAGCGGGTTGTAAAAAGCTAGCATTTGCCGTATAATCACCTCTGTTTTCTGCACACTGCAGGCAACAAGGCGGGGGTAGCTCAGTTGGTAGAGCGCCAGGTTGTGGTCCTGGATGTCGCGGGTTCGAGCCCCGTCCTTCGCCCCATTTGTAACACACTATAAATACTCCTATTTTAGGAGTATTTTTGTTATTACAGCATCACCGCTACGATAAGAGTCATGCTACGCACTTCCCACACCCAGTTGCCATCAGGAGACGAGATGGCAAACATTGCAGCTGCCGAGGCTCAGCGTCCCCTTGCCTCCGGCAAAACTGGCATGCATTATGTACGGTTTGATGCTATCGAAGCACTTTGTACTCACGTAGGAGTTGACGCGACCCTCTTCCAACTTGACGGTAAAACACCTGAGGTCATTCTGGCGCAAGGCGCGGAATTGGTAGACGCACTTGTCGCAAAGCTACTATCAGAGCCACCTCGTGCAGCAGTAGTAGACCTCCTGCAGCACGCCTACGCATATCTAGCCGAGGAGGACACGCCCGAACCATCGGATATTATTTTTGTGTTTGGCACACATTCGATACAAAGAGCCGAAAAAGCCATTGAACTATACAAACAAGGACTAGCGCCTATATTAGTGATAAGTGGACGAGGGCCGTTCTATGGCTCTGCCGATGCCCAAACGGAAGCACGAACATACGCCAATGCAGCCATAGCTGCCGGCATACCTAAAACGGCGATTATTATGGAAGAGCGATCAATTACACTCGTCGACAACATTCGCCGCAGCCTGGACCTCTTGGAGAGCATGCATAAACGATTCGATTCGCTGACCATCATCAATTCACCATTCGCCCAACGGCGCGGGTGGGCTATGTGGCGCAAATATTTGGACGACAAAATAAAACTATATCGCGTGAATTGCACGCCCGGCGCCGACGACAATGCCGAGCAGTGGTACCGTAACGAAGACGGCTTACGGGTAGTTTTGGGCGAGTACGTAAAACTCCGCAACGCCGTAGCCTTTGATAGTGTGTAACTCTATGCGACACGCCAATACCTATTAGCTACGGGCCACCCGTGCTGCGGGGCCCCATCCCACTCCGCGGAATAAGTACCGAGAACGTCGTCCCGTTGGCGCTATCCAGCCACACCTTGCCCCCGAAGGTATCAGTCATAACCCGCACCAAATACAGCCCCAAGCCAGAGCCCTGCGTTTCGACATTCAGGGCGTTCTTGGCGCGGTAAAAGCGTTCAAAGATGTGATCGCGGGCTTCTTCGGGCACACCGATGCCGTTATCGTGCACACTCACCACATAACCGTCCCGACGTGCCGCCAGACGCACTGTAACACGGCCTTCCTGCGGGCTGGTGTAGCGGATGGCGTTCGTGAGCAAATTGTGCACAATTTGGGCAAACACCGTTTCGTCCAACGCTACCTCCGGGAATTCCTTGGGCGGCACAAAATCAATGCGCACCTGCTTTTCCTCGGCGAGCAACGTTACTTCTTTGATGCAATCGCGGATCAGCGCGCGCATGTCCAGCGGAACGGCGGCGATCTTCAGGCGGCCCAAATCTACGCGCGAGACGTTCAGGATTGTACCCACCACATCGATCAGCCGGGCGCTGGAATTGGTGATGTTGCGCACCCACTGCGTTTGTTCGGCGGTCAGTTCGCCCAACATCCCGTTCGTCAACATTTCGCTGTAGACGCGTATAACGGTCAGCGGCGTACGCAGCTGGTGCGACACCAGCGATATAAATTCATCCTTGGCGGTGTCCAACTGCTTTTGTGCAGTAATGTCCAGCAGCGACCCGATGATACGCACCGGCTTGCCGGCCTTGTCGCGCAGCAACACACCGCGGTCACGCACGTAGCTGTAGCTACCGTCGGCACGGCGAAAGCGATAATCGTATTGCCAGTTGTTGCTGTCGCTTTGAAATAAATCGGCGGTTTTGTTTTCCAGAAGCAGCGCGTCGTCCGGATGTACGTGGCCAGTCCACCACTCCAGCGTATTATTTGCTTCGCTCCGGTCGTAGCCGTATTGGCTATACAGCGCCTCGTTCCATTCCACGCTGCCGTGCCGCAAATCCAGGTCGTACAGCACGTCGTTCGTCGCCTGAAAAACCAATCGATACTGCCGGAGCGTTTCCTGCAGTTTGTGCAGCATTTCCCCGGTGTCGGATGCATCATCGCCCACCTTATTTGACGCTGGATGTACGCGAGCCATATGAGGTATCATAACAGACACAGATCAGCTGCGGTGTATATGTCGGAGGTCACATGAGCAAAAACAAAGTTTTTATGAATAATTCGGACATCATCGAAATCCATGTTGTGGGCAATCAGACGCCGGCATCGGTACGCATGATGGGCGAACAAACAGCGGCGTTTGCCGAAGCGCTGCGCGCAGCTGGCAAGCCGGTACTGATCTTGGATGACCTGCGACAGATGGGCACCGTACCCGCCGAGGGCCGCAAGATTGTTGTGGACTTTGCTCGAGACCATGATTACGACAAGTTTGCCATGCTCGGCTCCGATCCGATACTCAAGTTCGGCGCCAACCTGCTCTTACAGGCTATCGGCAAAAAAGACCGCGTCAAATACTTCGACAATCCCGAACAATGCCTGGCCTGGCTGCTGCAGCCGTAAGACCTAGTCGATAACAGTAAAGTAGCCTTCTACCTCGTCGTGCAGGTGATCGTGCCAATGGTAACTGCCGGTGCGGTCAAGCGTAACGCTGATCGATTGGTCCTTGCCCAGGACTTTTTCGGACACGCCGTCATAGCTAACGTGGTGGTCGTGCTGGCCAAAGGCAATGTCCCGAATGGTATCGTCCTCGTTGGTGATGGTAAGCGTATCGCAGCGCTTGGCATGCACTTGAGTGTCGGAGACCGCGCCGTCCCGGATGGTTATCTCGTATGCCGTACCGGTCCGCTTGCAGCTGTCGGCCGTGGATGTACCACTCGACAGACCCAGGGCCAATGCGGCGCCGACCACAACCACGATCAGTGCGGTCATGATAACCGACGTCCGACGATTCATGACCTATAGTATACCCCATGATGGGCGCATCGCGGCGGATCATATTGCCTTGCATGCCCTCCGACTACTACAGACTGGTAAGTATCCAACCGATAAACAGTGGCACCGCCAGATTGTCCAGGCCGTACGGCATCACATTTTCGAGGGCCGCGGCCACCACCGCCGTTGACGCTAACAAAGCCACCGGCAAACTATTGCCCGTCACTGCACCATACCCCACCAGCAACACCAGCGACACCACCAGGAATGTTGCCGTGCCAATGACACTCTTTCTGTTATCGAGCACGTAGTACGAGTTGTCGCGGCCAAAGCGTGTGCCGATTACGGCCGCTAATCCGTCAGCCAGGCTCATCTGCAGCAGTGCGGCAGCGTAGATGCCCTTGCTATTGGTCATCAGGGTTAACAGTCCGACCGCCAACGCAAAGAAGACCTCGCCGTACGTCGGCCGCTGTACGCTGCGCACTGCTCGGAACAGCCCCAGCCACTGCGACAGCACTACACCAGTAAACGCCCCCAGGCTCAGCAGCCGGATCTCATTCCAATCCAAAAAGAACGGCCAAAAGGCCACAAACGTTCCGATTGCAATGTGCACAAACTTGCGGCCCAGTTCGCCCTTCAGCCAACCGCGGCGCCAGCCGAACTCGCTCATGAGCATCACCGCCATAACCGCGCCGATGGTCAGCAGCACATACAGAGGATGGGATAGCATCTTGAGCTCTATTGTACGCTAGTGCACGAAAATGAGCTTACGGCATACGCGCGCTGCGCTAGTTTACTGGTTCCAGGCCAACGTCCTCGTAGGTAGTTAAGGCAACAAAAGCTATTCCCATATCCGCAAAATGTTGAGCCGCCATCCTTCCTCTGTCCAGAACGGTACAGACACCCGCAACTTCAACATCATCAATTCCTTGGTCAGCACACACAGCCCGTATTTTCGCAATCGCTTTAAGAGCAGACGTGCCAGTACTGGTAACATCTTCGGTTACAAGTACGCGGTCTCCTGGCTGAAGGCGCGCGCCAGTGATCTCTAGAGGCTGGTCCTGTGAGTACTTTGTTTCTGGCACTTTGCACACCTCAAACCAAGAGCAAGGTCGCTCGGCCGCAGCCATTGCCAGTGCAATAGCAACCGTCACTGGTGTAGCGCCCATCGTTAGGCCCCCTACGGTCGTGAACCCTATACGGGCTTCATCTAACTGTGCCAGGGCGTATCTGCCTATACTGTCAATAGCCACCACCTTTGCCAAGGGAAATTTGGCATCTACGTAGTTCCAGCTTGTTCCGACGGTAAGATTAAACGGCTCTTGGGGTGGTGCTCGTCTTTCTATTCCCCGTTCAACCAGGGCAATTACCTCGTCCTTCGTTGGTATCGTCAAGCGATCGGAGCTCATTGGTATGTATTATACCTTTAGAAAACAGCGGTACGTATTATGCGTCGTGCGCCAAAAGAAAAATCACCGACATAACTTCGGTGATTTATCATGGTCGGGGTGACTGGATTTGAACCGGCGACCTCAGCGTCCCGAACGCTGCGCGCTACCAAGCTGCGCTACACCCCGAACTATACCCGGCAATTATACTGCATCAGGGGTGTTTTGTCATCATCTGTTGTACTATTAGAGCATGAAAATACCCGAATCAGTACCTACACACCTCGCCAGCGCAGATCCGTCTTTCTGGACACCAAGGCCGGATGACTTCAACTGGAGCGAGCTTGATATGGCTTCGACGTATGCCATTTCTGGCTCGGCTTTTGTAAACCTCGACGACCCGTACGGCCCTATGGGCAATCCATTTGCAATAATTATCGGCGATAAGGTCGAGGCTTTGAGCAGCGAACAGGCGAACGCCATTGCCCAAACAACTGGCACCCCCGAAACCGTCTTCATTCGTCGCTGCCGCGCAACAGGCAATAATGAATACGAGCTACTGTTAACCGTGCTAACACCGACTGGAAAAGAACTCGGCGCATGCGCACACGGTTTTACTGGCGCGATCCAAACGCTGCTAAACTGCGGCCAGCTCTCGACTGATTCCAAAATTAAGGTCGCTACAACTTTGAACACTTCTGCGGATATCTTCGTATCGGCCACCGGCGTTATAGCCCTTGAGTTCGCTGCTCAAGAAGCACGGAGTCTCACCCTACCCGCCAATACACTCAATGACATATTCCACGTTGAAGCATTGTCGGAGACTTCGGATTTACCAGTACTCTCGGTTGGCTCACCTAAGCTAATCGTCGAGGTGCCGTCAGACGTCTTCATGGACGTGCAAAGTAATCTAGGCAGCTTGGATTACGACAAGCTCATGGCGCTAGAAGATGCCAAGCACTTTAACGGTATACATATATTTTGCCGCAACCAGACATCGCAGCTACCAGAAAAAGCGATCCAGGTGAACGCCTACCTCGGCAAAGAAAACGTAGTTGATCCAGCCACGGGCGTATCAGCGGCGGCCCAAGTCAGCGCAGACACGCATGTTCCAGAGGGAGCCGAAGTGACCCTAACGCAATACACCGCCAAAGGCCCATCCGCAGTTCTGAGAGTCACGAAGCGGGCGGGCACGGTCAATGTTGGCGGAACGGCCGTGTTGTTTAACTACAAAATGCTGGACGATTAGCCATACAATGACAAAAGCCTTCTCCAAATTGGAAAAGGCTCGAGTTGTCTTGAGTGGTCGGGGAAACAGGATTTGAACCTGCGACCTCCGCGTCCCAAACGCGGCGCGCTACCAAACTGCGCCACTCCCCGATACGGAAGAACAGGGGTAATTATACTTCGGTTACGACAATTTTACCAGACCTGGCGAATATGTTCGGCCGCCGTAGCCCGGCCGGTTGTTTCATCAACCGCAACAAGCAGCGCGTTGAACTGACTACGCCCGCCGGTTTCCAGCACATTGCGGGTCTGCAGGCCGTCGCGCCAGCGCGGCAACACGCTGTCGAACGTTACGCCCAGGGACGAATCGAGCGAGCCGCACATCCCCACGTCGGTCATATGTGCCGTGCCCTTGGGCAGCACGTCGGCGTCGGCCGTCGGCACGTGCCAGTGGTCGCCCACGACCACACTCACCCGCCCGTCCAGATAATAGCCCACGATGAACTTTTCGCTACTGAAGTCACCATGCAGGTTCACCACCGCCGCCACTCGTTTATCGGCCGGTTCATCGGCCAAGATTTTGTCGATTGTCTGCAGCGGATTGGCTGTTTCCTTCTCGGCATCGCGGCCGACGATCTGACCCATCAGGCTCACCACCAGCACATCACCTTTGGGCGTGTGGGCGTATTTGTAGCGCATTCCCGGTGTGTCGTCCGGGTAGTTGGCCGGGCGAACAATCGGCGCTTCAGGATCGGCAAGCGCCGGATAGATCGCTTCCTGTGCCAACGTCCAGTTGCCGCCAGTACAAAAATCAACGCCGGACTTTTGAAGCCGCTCAAAGTCACTCGGTGTAATGCCTTTGCCGGCGCTAACGTTCTCCGCCTGCGCGATCACCAAATCTATATTGCTACTTTGTCGCAACGCAGGCAGTACCTTTTCAACCGCCAGCAAGCCCATCTCGCCCATCACATCGCCCATGTAGAGGATGTTCATGACCGCTCTTTTGTCTCCAGTTTGGTTAGATAGCTAATGACCGTATTGCGGGATTGCTGGATGGTTTTGAGCGTTTCGTAGATTGTAAGCTTGGCTTCGTTCAGTTCGTGACGATATGTTTGGTAGGTCGCCTGGCTCACCGACGCCTTGTCGTGAACAATCTTCAGCTTCTCGGCCAGCTCCACAGTGCGCCTCTGCTGCTCTTTGATCTCGGAGCGCCACGTGTTGAGCTTGCGCAGCATGCGCTCCAGCTCGTCTTTGGTCTGCTGCTGTGTTAACTTGGTCATAGCTCTATTGTATCGCCAACGGAACGGGCGTGCTACGACTCCCGTCGAGCGGCCTCAATCGCGGCGATCACATACTCTGGCGCTCGAACATTGTCCCGCATGGCTAGAATTTCTTCGTAACTAAACCATCGGACATCTAATAGCTCATCTTTGGGAAAAGCCAGCGCGCCACCCGTTATTTCTGCGGCAAACGCATGCAACACCGGCCTTTCGACGGCTGGATGAATGACGAGTAATTCTCGCCCGAGGACCACGTCAAAACCACATTCCTCTTTAGCT
>CAZRWV010000031.1:0-10467 GCA_964603965.1 uncultured Candidatus Saccharibacteria bacterium | reverse complement strand
GGCTTACTGCAATGCAACATCCAGGGACTGCCACTGGATACTCAGGAGCTGATCGAGCTCTACTACGACACCTACAACCCCGACACCGCCACCCGCCAACAGCTCAAGAACTTCGGTGATATGACCGCCGACGTCGTAACCAAGGGCGAGGGCACCGCCCAGCAGATGCATCTGCAAAGGGAGTTGCAGTAATGGCCAAGCAGCAACAGCTAGACCCCGTAGCGCTTGCCCAGGCCCAGCAGGCCCGCGAACAAGCCGAGGTGGCTGCGGCCTTCCAGAAGGGCATTACCGCGCTGCGCGACTTCATCGCACCCAGCAGCATCGAGTTCTTTGGCACGTACTTCCAGATCGGCACGCGCTACGCTCGTACCTACTACGTGTATGGCTACCCGCGGCAGATTTACACCGGTTGGCTGAGCGGACTCGTGAACTTGGACGAGATTATTGACCTTTCGATCTACGTATACCCGGCAGAAACGCAGGCCGTAATGGAAAGCTTGCGCAAAAAAGTAACGCAGCTGGAGGCCGGCCTGCAGATCGACTCCGAAAAAGGCCGCGTGCGCGACCCGGCCAAGCAGGCAGCCATCCTGGACGCCGAGGAAATGCGCGACAAACTGCAGGTGGGCGAGGAGCGCTTCTTCCGCTTTGGTCTGTACTTTACGGTGTACGCCAACAGTGTGGAAGAGCTGGAATTCGTCAGCCACAAGGTGGAGAGCATGCTGGGGCAGCAATTAGTGTTCAGCAAGCCGGCCTCCAGCCAGCAAGAGCAGGGTCTGAATAGCGTGGTGCCCCAGATGAGCGACCAGCTGCAGATCCGGCGCAACATGAGCACCGGGGCGATCAGTACCACGTTCCCGTTCACCTCCGCCGACCTCAGCCAAGACAACGGTATTCTATACGGCATCAACATGCACAACTCGGGGCTGGTTATCTTCGACCGCTTCAGCCTAGAAAACAGCAACTCGGTGGTATTCGCCAAGTCTGGTGCCGGTAAGTCGTTTGCCGTTAAGCTGGAGGCGCTGCGCAGCATGATGCTCGGCACCGAAGTGTTCATCATCGACCCGGAGAACGAGTACGAACGGATGTGCGACGCGGTGGCCGGGGCATACGTGCGGTTGAGCCTAAACAGCGCCACACGCATCAATCCGTTTGATCTGCCGCGCGTGGTCGACACCGAGGAAGCCGACAACGCACTGCGTTCCAACCTGATCACGCTTCACGGCCTGCTACGCCTGATGATGGGCGGCGCCCAGGCGCAAATGATGGGCGGCAACAGCGTGCTGACGCCCGCACTGTCTCCAGCCGAGGAAGCAGACCTGGACGCGGCCCTAATCGAAACGTACGCCAAAGCCGGTATCACCAACGATCCGCTTACACATGCCAGCCCGCCGCCAACCATCGCCGACCTGTACGACACCTTGCTCCACATGGGCGGCAGCGGCCCGCAGCTGGCGCAACGCCTGCGCAAGTACACCACCGGCACCTTTGCGGGCATCTTTAGCCAGCCCAGTAACATCGACATCAACAACCCGATGGTGGTGTTCAACATCCGTGACCTAGAGGATGAGCTGCGCCCGGTGGCCATGTACATCGTGCTGAACTACATCTGGAACAAGACCAAATCAGACCAGAAGCGCCGCATCTTGGTGGTGGACGAGGCCTGGCAGCTGATGAAGTACGAAGACAGCGCCAACTTTTTGTTCAGCCTGGCCAAGCGAGCTCGCAAGTACAACCTGGGTATCACCACCATCAGCCAGGACGTGGAAGACTTTATGGGCAGCCGCATGGGCCGCGCGATTGTGGCCAACGCCAGCATGCAGTTGCTGCTCAAACAATCGCCAAGCGCCGTAGACGTGCTGAGCGACGTGTTTAAACTGACCAGCGAGGAGCAGAAGCGTCTGAGCCAATTCCCGGTGGGGCAGGGCCTGTTCTTTGCCGGCCAAAACCACGTGCATATCCAGATTATGGCCAGTCAAACCGAGACGGGGCTCATTACGACCAACCCGGCGCAGGTGCAAGCTATGCAGCAGGGCGGTGATCTAAACCAACCGGCTGGCACGATTGATTTGCAGAACCAACTTATGCCAGGTAGTGCTAATAACCTTCCGTAATTATGGGCAACGATCCGTACGACAAGCCAGGACAGGAACCGGACATCCTAGATCAGAGTCCGCGCACCTTAGCTGAGCAGGATCCTGACTACGCCACCTACGGCCCGATGGAACGACTTGCCGCTAGAGCTCTCGTTGGATATGACCAAGCCAGGGGACGAGGTGTACGCAAGAAACTGCGTAAGCTCGAACAGAAACCAATAAAACCCGGTGACGCCAAGGGTGCTGAGGCCGGGATGGCCGAAGCGGAGGCCGCCGCCAAGCGGTTCCAAAAAAATAGAGAGGATGAGTATGGTCCACCCCAGGCTCGTGCCCAAGACCTGCACGATAAGCTAAACAAGGGTTTCACCGGCCGCGGCAAGAAAGATGACAAAAAAAGCATCGCCTCGCGTCTCTATAACAGCAAGCCGGAATGGAAGAAACGCTTGGGGATTGCTGTTGCTGTCATGGGCGCCAACGTATTCGTTGGGCTAGCCATATTCTTCTTCCTGCTGCCCCTCAAAATATCAACCATACTCGCCAGCATCGAAGGAAAGTACTTGGCTAATACCTCCCAAGCGGTTGAGCAGGAGGCAGAGAACGTCTTCGGCCGTTACCTGGCAAAGGACGTACTGCACGCCATTAGCACTGGAAACTGCGTTAGCACCATCGACGTGCGTTGCAAAGTAACACCGACCGACTGTCTTGGTGTATGGTGCACCGTGTACGGCGCATTCCGGGACGCCCGTCTGGAGCGAACACTGGCCACTAAATACGGCATCGTAATCGGCAAAAGCGGCCCCAACTACTACATGAGCTCCGGGTATGACCGCAAGAACATTACTATTAGCCAAACGGAGTTCGGCGAGCTGCAGTCGGGCAAGAAAAGCGTCTTCGAACTGGAGGGCATGAAACCGGCAACGCGCACCCAGATTCGCGCCATGGTCAAACAGGAGATTCCGGCCAAAAAGTTCCTCAAGCGTTATACGATTGGCAAACTACTGGAACGAAAGTACGGCATCAAACGCTGCATGGTCGCTTGTACCACGCGCGACAGAATATCGGATAATACCGAGGCGCTCAAGCTCTTATTCAAGATGAGGCTGGTCCAGAATTTACTTGGCGCGAACTCCGGACTGGTAATGACATGCCTCCTCGCAGGTACTGAATCATGTAAAACCGATAAGCCCGATCCAGCCACGGCAAGCGACGGCGAACGGGTTTCGGGCGTACAAAAGGAAGTGCAGAGCCAACTAGACCTCTATCTGGAGAAATTTAGCGAAAACGCTATAGAGGATGCGATCACGAGAGCAAAAGCCATCGAGGATGCAGGCGGCCTTAAAAGGTATCTAGCGCAACAGGCTGTATCCAAAACGGTCGGTGCAGTCTTCGGTGATGCAGCCGGGGCGAGCGCTGGCCGTGCAGCCATCACTACCGTCACCGCCTTCAGCCTAGTTCTGATTGCATCTTATGCGTTATCCGGTGCCGCCCATACTGGCCCCATGCTGTCACAAGCTGCCTATGCCACCAACTCAGCCAAGGCTGCGCAAATTTATGATGCCTACGCAGTCGTCGACGCCGAACGTAAAAGCGGCAATATGGACGCCTACGTATGGTCAGGCGTAGACGAGGCGCTGCATGACGGCATCAGCGGCGACCCAGCGCAGCAGGGAGTTGATGTGATGACAAACCCCGACCTGCAGCGAATACTTAACGGCACTGGCTCGTCGAGCAGTGCACTCGCTTGGCTACCAGACAACCTGCTAGCCGGTACCGCCTTTGCGGCGGGCATTTCAGCCAATACTGCCTACCCGTGCGATGACGGCCAGCCCGTGCCAGCCAGTACCGACATATGCCCGGAGATGAACTTCGCCGCCGACGGACTTAAGGCAGCCACCACGATAGCCAACGCTGCCAACGCCATACCCATCGTGCCCCAAACGGCTGATGTTATTACTAAGATTGGAAGTCAGCCCAGCAAATGGCTTAGCGCAGGAATAGAACATCTACCGGGTTTTAGCGCCGTTGGCAAGATGATCGGCAAAGCCGCTGCAACACCCACTGAGTGGCTTCAAGACCAGGTTATGGTCGCACCAAGCATCGGTAGCGCTCCCCGGCAGGCCGACTGGATAATAGCCGGCGCTAATGTCGTCGGCAACGAAACCTGCAAGGTGTCACTAGGCTGTCAGCAGATCGACGACAAAACAGTCGCAGCCATCCGCAATCAGTACCTTGCCGACGCCCGGCAGGACTTCCTATCTCGCCCGCTATTTGCGCGCATCTTCAGTGCTGACACACCTTATTCGCTAGTATCACGCGTTGCTCTGTCTATGCCTGTCAGTCTGAGTAGCCTTGCCAGCTCCGGACTGCTCAACTTACTGACAAACCCCTTTACCAAGATCGGGTCGGTACTATCGAGTGTGTTTGCATCGCCAGCCGCCTTTGCCGGCGAACCGGTCAAGGCCGACGCACGCGGCATCACGCAATACGGCTACCCGATTGAGTCAATCCCCAGCGACCCCGAGGGATACTGGAACAGAAACTGCGTAAACGGCCCCATGGCCACTTACAACAACACCACACATAAGCTAGACGTTAGTGCGTGGCTGAATGACGACACCCACCAGACATACGACAGTTTGCGTGGTGAGATGGTTACTCACACTACTAACCCTTGCCTGCTTATCAACGCCACCATACAAAATACCGGCGGCATGTTTAATCCATCGCTCCTAGCGGCGGGGGCGGCTAACCCAGACCAATAGCTATGAACATATTTCACCCAATCACCCCACATCGCCGACACGGCCGTTTGCAACGCCTGGCAACGATTGCCGCAGGGCTAATTTTGGTAGTGTTCGGATCGGGCACCGTCCGCGTCTTCGCCGACACGATATTGTGCCCGACAGGCATGTCACAGCTGGACTGCTCAGCGATTTTTGGCGGTTGGGAGGACTGGGTACCCACGAGTAACGCTTGCGGCAGCACCACACTAACGTCGGGCACGGCCGACACGGAGCTGAGCCTAACCTCCAATCAAGTAGCTGTTGCTCAGACCATCATCGGTATTGCCAAAACCGACGGCCTAGGCGAGCGCGGGGCACTTATTGGCATTATGGTGGCCATAGATGAAACCGGCCTCAAAAATGAAGCCAACAACGGCAATTATGTCGCCACCCAAAAGGACAACACAAACTACGGCTATGAAATAGGCTCCAAGCCCTACGCGGTACTGGGAAGCGTTTCGGAAGCACTCCCGCACGATGATGACGGGCACGATCATGACTCAGTAGGCGTATTCCAACAGCGCGCGATTGATGGACGCTGGGCCCCGATGCCGCTCGCCGCTGACCACTCTAACTTGAGCGAGGTAGTCAAATGGCTGATGACACCGGCCTATGCCGCCGAGGTCTTTTACGGAGGCCCGGCGGACAGCCCGGCACCCTTTAACAAAGGTTTGCAGCGCATAACCGACTGGCAAACCATGGACCCATGGGTGGCCGCCCAAAAGGTACAAGGCTCCGCAACACCCGACGGCAGCAACTACAAGAGGTACGTCGACGATGCTCAACAGATTGTCAACAAATACTACGGTCCAGCGCCTGCCGTACCCCTGCCAGCACCGTTCAGCGGCTCCGATACAGGATCCGGTTCCGATAACATAGCTATCTGCGGCATGGGCAACATCGTCCAAACCGCACTCACGCTCGCGTGGCCCGAGCCGGGGCACAGCGAATGCAAATCGGACGCCACGCAACCCTATCAACAGGCTCTGCCAATCGCGCAGGGACATCCAGACCTAAACGGCAATGATGCATGCGGACCCTATGACGATATCTGGTCGGACTGCGGTGTGTTTGTAGCAACAACAATACGAACCAGCGGAGCCGATCCCGACTATCCAACGCGGACGACTAATGTCCAATCAGGTATTTTGGATAATAAACCCCAGTGGCAAGTAGTTGGCCAATTAACGGACAGCACCGCGCAGCTGCACCCTGGTGATGTATTGATACGCACCTACTACACCGACGATAACAACGACGGCGTCATCGAAGACAATGAACGCCACGGCCATACCTGGATATATCTGGGAGATTTAACCAAATACGGCATCACTTCCGGCTACGACATGGCTGACGCATCTTGGCACACCCATGTACCGGAAATTCACAAGGTAGGTCCGGCTTGGCTCCACACCGACCATACGTTCACTATTTATAGGCTAATCAGCCCGGAGGCGTAAGTACATGAAACTGAATCGCTTATTGGTACTCGGCGGGTCAGTCGCGTTTGTAATAGTCGTGACTCTAATCCTGCTGCTTTCATCAGGGTCAAGCAATGGTAACTTGGAGGTATTAGTTATTCCTTCGCCAGCGAAATTAACACTGGACAACAAATCAATCAAGGTCGGCAAGCAGGAAGTCAGCCCAGGCAAGCATACTATCAAAGCCAATATGGCCGGTTTTAGCAGCAGTAGTCGCACCGTTACTGTTGGCTCTAGCCTCACCACTGTACGCATCATACTCACACCAAACTCCGCGGCAGGCCGAAAGTATATGGCAGACCACCCGGAAGAGCAAGCCCTGATAGAGCAATACGACGGTCAGAACTTCCAGGATGAAAACGACCAAGGTTTGGCGAACAACCCAATAGCCGCAGAGTTACCGCATGTCGCTTCCGATAAGAGCTACCGGGTAGATATTGGTGCCGTTTCCGATACAAGCACCAAAGCATCGGTATACATTACCGCTGTCAATACGGATGCCATGCAGGCAGCCAGAAGTTGGCTTAGTACCAGAGGCTACGACCTGGCGTCACCCGAACTGCATGAAAGTATCGAGCCCCTCCTTAATAAGCTTCCCTATAAAACGACCGACTACCTTATCGATTCCGACTACGTCGTCGTAAATGGGGCGCTCAAGATGACACTAAGCATCACGATCACCCTCGCTCAAGCCGACTCAGGTGACGCAAACGCAGCGATTGCCGAACACAAGCAGGCCGCGCTCGATCATCTGCGCTCAGTGGGTGTCGATCCGGGCACCTATGCAATCAGTTATATTACCCTCTAAGACCCATGTTAAGCACCGAGCGGAATAATCGTACTATCCGCAAAGTGCTTAACCACCACATCAGCATCGGTGGTAGTCAGGAACGTCTGGTAGCGCTGCAAAAAGCCGGTCAGGGCGCGACGGCGACGGCCATCTAGCTCACTAAAGACATCATCGAGCAGTAACAGGGGAGTGATACTGCGAGCCGTCTCTAGCAGCTGTAGCTCGATCACCTTCATCGCCAGCAGAGCGGTGCGGGTTTCACCGCGCGAAGCGTATTCATCGGCCGGTTTATCATCAAACGTCACGGTCATGTCCTCGCGATGCGGGCCGTGAGATGTGAATCCACGGGCAATGTCTTCGGGCAGGTGGCCTTCCAGCTTGGCAAGCAGGTTTGATTCGTATGTATCGAGCGGAAACTTGGGCTCGTAGGCCAGGGTAACCTTGGTAGACACCTGCGAAATCTCGGTGTAGATTGTGCCGAGCTGCCTGTCCAGCTGTGCACATAATTCGGCACGAGCCCGCGCAATCGTAGCACCCAGTTCGCTCAGGCGCAGGTTCCACGGAAACAATTCCTGCACGCTCGGATGATGCGCTCGCTTAAGCAGGGCATTGCGCTGGGCCAACACGCGGCGATAGTTGCGCCGATAGCTACCATAGCTGGGCTGGATCTGCTCCAAAATGTCGTCCAGATACGCCCGCCGCGCGTCAGGTCCACCGTGCAGTAAGAGCAGGTGATTCGGTTCAAACAGTACCACCGGCAGCTCATGTTGCAGCGTTAGGCGCTGGTACGTGCGGCCGTCTAACTCGTAGGTTTTAGACTGACGGGGAACGGTAACAAGTTTGACGGTCCGTAAGCGGTCCGTCGCCTGCGTCGCCGGGCCGCTCAGCTCAACATGCGCGTCCAACCGGAACCACTCCGCGCCCCGCTGCAACAGTTCGGCGTCATCCACCCGGTACGACCCGCCGCGCGCTGTCACTAACAGCGCCTCCAGCAGGTTCGTCTTACCACTACCGTTTGGCCCAACAATGATGTTTACACCCGCGCCAAACTCAAACGACGCATCGCTATACGAGCGGAATTGCTGCAGCCGCACATCCGAAATCATGGGTATTAGTATACGGGGTTAGCTCTTTAGCGGCATAATGATGTGCATATAATCATCCGCTGCGGCTGCCGTCAGCATCACCGCCTCCAGCTTGCCGTTAAAGCCCAGGCGCACGTCTTTGGCCTCGATAGCCTGCAGGGCGTCGAGCAAGTAGCGGGAGTTGAGCGTAATCGAGCCGGAGCCCTTGGCATCCACCTTGAGCGTTGCGTTGTTTTCGCCCAGCTGGCTGGCAACAGCGTGGATCCAGATGCTCTCGGATGGTTCATCTACACTCACCACGATACTGCCGGCGCTTTCGCGAGCAAACAAACTGGACACCTTGGCAATGTTAACCAGCTCGGCGCGCGGCATCGTGGCACTTACGGCAAACTCGGCCGGAATGAGCTTGCGGTAGTCAGGATAGTTGCCCTCGATCAGACGAGCCACTAGCTCCACATCACCAGCCCGGAACTGCACCTGTTGGTCATCGTGCACCACCTGGATGTCACCTTCGTAGTCATTGATGATGCGGAGCACGTCATGCAGGGCACTGGCCGGGACAAGCAGCTTAACGTCAACCTTCACCTCGGCCAAACGCTTTTCCGCCAAGCGATAACTATCGGTAGCCGCAGCATACAGCACACCGTCAATGGTTTGGAATAGTACACCGGTTAGCACGGGGCGGGTTTCGTCGCCACTGGCGGCCATCAGCACCTGCTGCAGGGCCTTTTTGAGCACCGGCCCAGAGATTTTCCAGCTAGTACCGCCTTCGATCGCCGGCATCACCGGGAATTCCTCGGCCGATACACCGTTAATGACCGATTTGTAGCTATCGGTCGTAATCTTGAGCCGCTGGTCGTCTTGTTCCAGCTCGATCACACCGCTTGGTAAACCATTCACTAGATCTTGGAACAGCCGAGCGGGAACAGTTAGCGAACCCTCAGCCTGCACCTGGGCACCCAGTTGGCACGAGATAGCGATATCCAGGTTGGTGGCAGACACGCCCAAACGGTTACCGTCAATCTTTAGCAATACGTTGCTGAGGATAGGCAGGGTACCGCGACTGCTAGCAACACGAGCGACTAGACCGAGCGCTTTGTTTAGGTTCTCCTGAGTGACTTTGAGTTTCATGCCGATTTATCCTCCGCTCTTTACTAGTCTATTTTCTTTATTTACCCAAGTGGTCTTTATTATTAGGCTTGTGGAAAGTGGGGATAACCCAGTGTGTTCATCTGGTGGGATTGCTAAATGGGCAGTGCACAACTGCATACTAAATGTGTGCAAACGTACCGGGAAAACCCTAGCAGTTATCCACCTACCTGAACGACTTGGGGGCTGGGCTGTGGTTACTGGGCGAGTTTGACGCCTTGCTTCCACCAGGCTGCCCACAGCTTGTACACAGGGTCTAGGCATACAAACGCTCCTTGATGTCAGCGATGGCGCTGCGCACCTCGGCGTCCAGGCGTGATTCACGGTCGATTTTTTCGATGGAGTGGATGGCGGTGGTGTGGTCTTTGCGTCCCAGTTCGCGGGCGATCTTGGGAAACGACAGCTTGAGCTCGCTGCGCAGCAGGTACATAGCCACTTGGCGTGGTACTACGATGTCTTTGTCGCGCTTGGGGCCGGTCAGGTCTTCGACGCTGATCTGGTAATGTCTAGCGCAGCGCTCGATGATCTGCTTGGCGCTTAGGTGCTTGGGCCGCGTTTGTCCGTTGCCGATCAGGCCGGTTACCACCGCCAGGTTTGGTTCGGCGTTGTGCAGTTCGCAGTAGGCTAGCAACTGATTGAGTGCGCCCTCTAGCTCACGAACGTTGGTAGATATATTAGTCGCCAAATAATCGACGACGTCGCGCGGCAGAATAATATGGTGGCTCTCGGACTTGATCTGCAGAATCGCGCAGCGGGTCTCGAAGTCTGGGTTCTGCATGTCGATGCTCATCCCCCAGGCAAAGCGGCTCTTCAGGCGGTCTTCCAGTCCGGCGATGTCGCGCGGCTGCTTGTCGGAGCTGATGATGATCTGCTTTTCGGCCTGGTGCAGGGCATTGAAGGTGTGAAAGAACTCCTCCTGCGCCTTTTCTTTGCCAGCGATGAACTGGATGTCGTCCACGATGAGCACGTCTGCGCCGCGATAATGGTCGGTGAAGTCGCTGGTTTTTTTGTAGCGCAGCGCGTCCACAAACTCCTGCAGGAACTGCTCGCTCGTCACGTACACCACGCGGGAGCCGGGCCGGTTGG
>CAZRWV010000030.1:0-10512 GCA_964603965.1 uncultured Candidatus Saccharibacteria bacterium | reverse complement strand
CCTTGTGTTCGAGGTTCTCGCGCAGCCAGCCATCAAAGCCAGCCTGTCTCACCTGGTCCAGCAGATGGGTAGCTGAGCCGCCGCTCACGTATACCACATCGACCGCAGCCAAGCGGCCGCGCCAGTCTACTCCTGGCGCGCTAAAATCAACTACATCAATCCAACTAAAGCCATGTCGCCACAGCTGCAACAATTCGTTAATCTGGTAATCTTTCTTGCCCGCCTCGCCATTGGCGGCCGTCGGCACAAATCCAACCTTAACTTCTGACGCCGGTTTGCCCACCAGATCAATCAGCACCTGGCCGAGCGATTTGTGGCCCAACCCGGCCGAACATAGCAACAATTTCATGCTTACAGTCTAGCATGACGACACGCCGCTAGACTCGTTTGCTGTGCGCTCGCAGCCAAGCGGCGATCGTCGGCACATCCAAGTGCTCCACCGCCACCTGCACGGCAAAATCTTCCAATTGCTTAGCCGTAGCGGTCTGTACTATGCCGTTGCGGCGCAAGAAGATACCCGCCACCGTTACGCCCGTACGCTTGTTGCCATCAGTAAAAGCATGATCTGCGATGATATTGCGCATATAGACCGCGGCCTTCTCGTACACATGCGGGTATTGTTCCACGCCGAACACCTCCTGCCGTGGAGCATCAATGACTGATTGGATGCGACCTTCGTCACGCACACCATGCGAACCACCGTAATCTTCGATGATCTGAAAATGCAGCAGCAGGATTTCTTCCAGCGACAGGTATTGCATAGTCTAGCGACCGGATAGGTTTTTGAGCGTCTGACCGTACTGCGCTTTAAATGCAGCGTAATCAGCCATAATATCAGGTTGCGCCGCCGGTTCGATAAGCTCGACTTTTATCCTCAGTGAGTCACCGGGCTTAATGCCGGCACGACGGAGCTCTTTAGCTGGCAGCGTCACTCCAAGACTGTCGCCTATTTGAATCACGTCTCGTGTAGTTGTTATCGTCATGGCCTCAGCCTATCACACTCACCAAAACATTACAATATTATTATAATGTTTACAGATACGGCCGGCAATGAGCGAGCGCTGTCTACGACGCTCGTTTACTGCCTGGACGCATCGATCCCCGGGTTGTTTGGCACCACTATCCACAAGATGATATACGCCCAAAAGCCGGCCGTACCGGCCACCAGCAGCACCACGGCCACAATACGGACAATCACTGGATCGATACCGAAATATTCAGCGATACCGCCGCAGACACCGGCGATCATGCGGTCTGTGGTGGAACGATAGAGTCGTTTTTGCATACGCTTATGATAGCACCGCGATCCGCGCCCGCCGACGGGAAATGATTACAGCTGCGATCATAAAGTTGTCATGCCTCGGGCTGGCTCGGGACGACCGGCAACTTCTGCATATTCGCCGTGGCGGGTGCCTCGCCCTTGCCGTAATAGTCCGGCGATGTGCAAATCGTAACCGAAAACCGCATACCGTTCACGACCGTCCACAACACGTGCGGACCAACACAGGTTTTGAAGGCTCGGCGTACGATGGCACGCCGTTTGTCTACCTCTGCCCGAGCCGCCGCCACACGTTCCGCTGCCTCTTTGCGCTCTGCATCTGTCGGCCCATTCTCGACTCTGCAGAGCTGACTGGGCTCAAGCGCCTTGACGGACAATCTCGCCAAAGCCGCCTCCAGTTCGGCGTCCAATAGCTCGCTCCGGCCTGGGCACAGCACACAGCCCTCTTCGGGGTTGCCAAGGTCTTTGGATAGATAGGGACAGCCTTCTGGTATGGTCATACCGGCATGGTAGCAATCACTGTGCTGCCGCCGTAGCGGAATTTCTACAGATAGCTTCATGTTGTAGAAATTACTTTGAATCGAACGGCCCGGCGCGGTTAGATACCCGCATGAAAACAGTTAGCTTAGTGATGTGGGTGCAGGACTGCACCCTTTCGGTCAAATTTTATAGGAAGCTCGGGTTTAGCGTAGCGCAGACCGACGACCGCAACGCCACGGTCAGTCTGGATGGCTTCGAAATCATGCTCGTAACCATGCGTGACGAGGACGAATTCGGCCGCGACGCACTCGCCGCCGACAAAGGCCGCGGCCTGTATGTTTACATTGGTACGGATGACGTCGACACCAAACACGCCGAATTACAAAAACTAGGTCTTGTACCTGATACCGACCCACGCGACTGGCCCTGGGGCCACCGCGAATTCATCATCAAAGACCCGGACGGGTACAAGCTGTGCTTCTGGCAGGAAAGCGCGTGACGCCGCGGCGCCGCTCACCCGCAAGCAGTGCGACGAGCTGCTCGACCGCGCCAACCAGGCATTGCAGCACACCTACCCAGAACCCGGGAAGGGCTACGCCGTAGCGCTCCTCACAAAGGCCGGCAATGTCTATGAAGGCGTGAGCTACTTGTCACGCACCCAAACACTCACCATGCACTCCGAGGCCACCGCCCTCGCCCACGCCACCATCCACGGCGAAACGGACATCGTGGCCATCACCGGACCAAATTGTCACATTTGCAAACAGCTCATTTACGAAAGTAGCCTGCACTCCGGCATCGACGTGCTGATCATCATCAAAGACGGCAACAAGGTACGTCAGGTGCCTATTTCTGAGCTAATGCCCTATCCTTGGCCGGAGCCCTGACCATGATAGTTTACTTGCGGATGATTCTCTGGCCGGCGTAACCGATCGGCTCGCCGGATGACCTCGCCCGCTCATCACGGTAGCGTGACAGGTTGTCGTCGAACTCTTTGCTCAACTCCGCACCGTTCTTGATGATCCGTTCGAGCAGCTTTGGCAGGTCGATCTCATCCGGGAAGATCATATACAACTGATCGCCCAGTACCTCTATGTCCGCACCCAGATTCAGACGGTCGCAGGCGTCCAACACGTCCGGTGCACCAATCACCAATGCGTCGAGAGCGTAGCCTTTGGGGGCATAGAGGTCGTAGTGATCGTCAATATAGCCTTCGCACGGCACCAACTGGGCTCGTTTGATCTTTTCGGGAAAGTCGGGGCGAAACCAGTGATTATTGCGAATATTATCGAGGTACCAGTGCGGCGACTTGTGTTCGAGCACACGTATGTACACCGTCATCAGCGACATATCCACCTTGCCGTTACTAACAGCATAAACGCCTATCCCAAAATCCTCGTTGCTATAGAACCGGAGGCTGCGTGCACCGCGATAGGCCAATTGCAGCGAGGCCTGCGCCCGCGCGTCAAGCATGCTGGGGCCGGACCGCATACCGAACTTTTTGAGCGTGTCGGCCATCACAGTCTCCGCTTTGTCAAGCCGCTTCTGCCACCTGCGAACCATGATGTCAACGGTTTCATCACTAGAACCAGTAAAGAATGCTATCAGCCACGCTGGGAGTTCCATAGTACTATAATACCCTACCCTTGCCGAGCCCTAAGACCCCACCCTACTTGTACTCGAATTATAGGCTGGGCTCGATAGCGTTCCATACTGGCGGCAGTTCGCTGAACTGAGCACCCAAGTGGTGGCCGTTCGGCACGATGGTGATCGGCGCTTTCAGCCTTGATGCCAGATCCCAGCCCTGGTCCACCGGACAATACGGGTCATCGCTGCCGTGCAGGAACACAATCTTGTCCGCCTTGGCGCGGATAGCCCGAAACTTAAAGCCCTTGGGCGGGAACAGATGGTCAAAGATGTGCGTGTCCGCCGGATAGCCGTGCGGAATGCCGCCCGTCCAGGCGCTCACCACCACCGCCAACTTGATGCGCGGGCAACGCTTGTCCATGAGCAGGTTCAGCAACTCTACTGCCCCGCTGCTATGCCCGACCACGATGTTGTCAGTAAAATCCCAGCCGCTGCCGAACAAAAAGTCGCCATACGTCTCGCGGTTAGGCGCGTCGTTGCCGGGCAACAGCGGCGCCCACACCTCGTACCCCGCCGCTTCCAGCTTGGCCTTGAGCCACGGGAACCAGTTGCCTTCGGGCGAGCCGTCGGTGCCGTGGAGGAATACCGCGCGTTTCATGAGTTAACTATAGCATTCCAACTGCTGGCACGTGCTACCCGTGTGTAGATCTAGACCAGCAGCTCGGCGGGCAGCCTACCAAACACGGCCAGCAGTTGGTCAACAATCGCTGGCGTACCTACAACCACCTGCATGTCCGTAAATCTTGCCTCTTTGCCGGTTAACGTCAACACCTTAGCGCCAGCTTCCCGGTTTATGACCATCGCGGCGGCATTATCCCAAGGAAAGAAGTTGGTATGATGTATAGCGTCTACGCGCCCGCACGCTACCCATGCCATAGTCAACACCGAACTACCTGGGCAACTAGTCCAAGGCATGATCCCCGTTTGTTCAAATATGGCAATCTGGCGCTGCATGTTCCGCGTCGCGGCGGCGTAGTCATAGCCATTACTGATTGCCACGCTTGCGCCAGCCATCTCGGTCTGTGCACTCACTTCTATCGGCTTTCCGTTCAGGGATGCGCCACCGCCTAGTTCAGCTTCGAAGAGCTCATTCTTGTATGCGTCAAAGATCACTCCAGCCACCGTCTGACCATTTTCGACATAACCGATTGATATGGCCGATTCTCGCATGCCACGCTTAAAGTTGTACGTGCCGTCTATGGGGTCCAGAACGAATCCAGTAAAATCAGGCTCGTGTAGCTTCTGGCGGTCCGCCTCCGAATCTTCCTCCGAAAGGATGGTTGAGTCAGGAAAATTCTCTGCTAGGCTTTTACGGAGAATGTTTTGAGACTTAATATCAGCAACAGTCACGTAGTCATTGGCGTTGCGCTTGGTGGTCGACTTGGTCTGACCTTGTGCCCCCAGCAGAAAGTCGCCCGCTTGCCGCGCCGCTTGCTTCATGAGCTCTAGGCGGTTCATATGCTTAGACGCCGAGCTTTTGAACTAACTCACTTATAGACACCCGTTCCTGTTCGGTAGTGTCGCGATTGCGAACGGTTACAGTGTCCTTGGTGTCGCCTTCCAGCGTATCAAAGTCGATAACCACACAATACGGCGTACCAATCTCGTCCTGCCGACGGTACCGCTTACCGATGTTGCCGTTGTCGTCCCACATCACAGCGCCGAACTCTTTTTTGAGCATGGCGTAGACCTCGCGGGCCTTGGCCACCAGCTCCGGCTTGTTTTTGAGCAGCGGGCTGACGGCGACTTTGTACGGCGCCAGGCTGGGCTTTAGCTTTAGCACTACGCGCTTGTCGCCGTTCCCCAGGTCTTCTTCGTGATACGCATTAACCAAGACTGCCAGGATTGACCGGCCAACGCCGACGGAGCTTTCGATCACATACGGCAGGAAGCGCTCGCGCGTTTCGTCGTCAAAGTACGTCAGATCCTTGCCGCTTACTCGCTGGTGATTGCCCAGATCGAAGTCGGTGCGGTCGTGCGTGCCCCACCACTCCTTAAAGCCCTGGGGGAATTTGAAGTAGATGTCATGCGCGGCCGCAGCGTAGTGAGCACGCTCTTTTTCGTCGTGTTCGTGCCACTGCAGGTTTTCTTCTTTGATACCTAGCCGCTCCACACAGAACTTCCAGGCGAACTGGCGCCAATCTTCGTAGGTCTGCTTTTCGCTCTTGGGGTCGATGAAGTATTGCATCTCCATCTGTTCCAGCTCGCGCACGCGGAAAATAAAGTCACGCGGGCTGATCTCGTTGCGGAACGCCTTACCGATCTGCGCGATACCGAACGGCAGCCGAGCGCGCATACTTTCGCGCACGTTTTCAAAGTTGACGAAGATAGAACCGGCCGTTTCAGGGCGCAAATACGCCGTGCTCTCGGTGTCCTCCACCGGGCCCAGGAAGGTCTTCATCATCATGTTAAAGGTGCGGACCGGGCCAAGCGGGTTGCCGTCGGGCGACTTTTTGTCGGCCAGCAGCTTGTTCAGCTCCTCGACGTCATTGCTATCTACACCAGCCAGGTGGTCGGCGCGGTAACGCTTGTGTGTAACCGTGTCTTCTACCAGTGGATCGGTGAAGCCGGCTATGTGGCCACTGGCTTCCCACAGCTTGGGGTTCTGGATGATCGCGCCGTCAATACCAAAGATGTTCTCGTGCTCATGCACCATCGCATCCCACCACTCGCGCTTGATGTTATTTGCCAACTCTACGCCCAGGGGGCCATAGTCATAAAATCCGGCTAAGCCGCCGTAAATCTCGCTGGCCTGGAACACAAAGCCCCGGCGCTTGCACAAGCTGATAATATCGTCCATTGTTACATCACTCATCGGTGTCTACCTCTGTTATTTTGCTGACTGGTCTGCGAAAAGAATAGCTACAGGCCGAAGCCAATGCCGCGTACACTTCCAAAACCGATCAGATGCAGGGTTGTCATACTGCCTGCATTATACCAGAGGAGCGGAGGATATATCGAACTGCGGATTATTGTCCGCTGTGTCGTCCACATGGTGGAGCATGCCATCCTCATCGATCACTATCTGGCTCATGTCGCGCATGACTATACCACATCGGGGCTATTCCTGCCAGTCGCCACTACCGGCCATGCTGCCGCTGCAGCAATGTCACAAGCGGAGCGAGGCTCCTGGCCAGATTATCAACACCGGCCACACGCGCCAGTACCGCCGGCTTTGCCCCGCCAAACACCAGCCGCAAAAACTTGATGGCGTCCGTGCCGTACGGCCCGCCCGACCGCACCGTGAACGTGCTATCGTCAAAGCTGAACTCGTACTGCTGGCCGGCCGCCAGCTTGACGCCTTCGGTGTCAGTATCCAGGTTGGGCGTGTGGCCGCCCAGGGTGATGAGCTGCGCGGCGAACCACAGGCGTATCAGTTCCGACGGCACCGCCGCGTCGTCGAGCGCCGCAAACGCGTGGTCTAGCAGATGGAAGTAATCCGCTTCGGGATGGTCTTCGGTGGCTTTATCTAGCTGTTTGATCAGATCATAGCCCAGCATGGTGCGGTCAATGTCCTGCACGATCCGCCCATAGTGCCGCGTCAGCCGACTCGTCACCAGCGTGCCAATGTCGCCCCGACCCGGGCTAAACGTGATGTTCGTCACGCTAAACAATTCGATGCCGCCGGCCAGCTTGCTTTTGACCCGCCGCACGCCCTTGGCCATCAGGCGGAGTTTGCCGTGTTCTGGAGTGAGTAGTGTAATGATGCGGTCCGCTTCGCCATAGTCGATCCGCCGGAGCACAATGCCGTCGGTGACTTGCTGGGGTCTCATGCGGCCGCCGACCCCGCCGGTCCTGCCGCGCCGTTCGCCACCGACTGCACCATTTCACACAACCGCGCCAGGCTGGTGTGCGGCTTGTGCAGCAACTGCACCACGCCCAGCTCCGCTTGTATCGTGGCCGCCGCTTGTAGTTCGTGCGGCGGCACAAAGCTGTAGACAATCACCGGGATGTGCAGCCACTCCGGATAGCTGCGGAATTCGTATAAAAACTCCACGCCGTTGTGCTGCGGCAGTTGCAGTTCCAGCACCGCTACGTCGGGCATCTGTTCGTCCGCGGCATGCACCGCTGACTGAGCCGACACGGTGTGCGCCACGCTGTGGCCGCCACGTTCGAGCGCCTGGGCGATGGCCTGGGCCTGCAGTTTGTCAGGTTCGATAAGTAAGATATGCATAACGAAATAGTTTAGTTACTAAACTAATTGCAGCTGACTGCTAGGTTGGAGCGTTGCCGCCAGGCCGTACAAGCCGTGCAGCCGAGCGACGTGCAGACGCGCCGTCAGAGTCCGCAGCAAACTATCGGCCACAAACACACCGGCGGCCGGTCCGCTCACCAGCCGCTGCAGCGGCTGCCGCGCCCGGCCCTGCAACGCGTGCGCCCGGCGCAGGCTGTCGGCACCCAGCTGCGGCAGATGCCCATACAACCCCGCCACCACGCCGTAACGGCTACGATGTGCAGCCAGCCGCACGGCAGACGGTTCGTCCGATTCCGCCTGCGCCAGCACAAATACTTGGCCCAGGCTGGTCAGTGCTGATTGCAGCACTGTCCGGTCAGCCAAGATCGGCTGCAGGCGCGGCCCCGAGTCCAGCTCCAACTCCACACCATATTGCTTGGCAAACGCGGCCAGATCATGCGCAGTGTCGTACAGCAGCGACGACATCGTTACTGGCTCCAGTGCCAGCGGCGTCACCCGGCCATGCACGCGCAGACTCAGGGCGTACCCTTCCACCAGCTGCAGCGACGAGTCGGCAATTGCCCGCACCATCTGCCAGCGCTCGGCAGCAGCTGCCGGATCACTGCCGGCCGCTAGGTCGCCATCTGCCAGCTCGGCCATCCGCGCCACAGTCAAGAGAGGCCGGGCCAGCTGCTCGGCCAAGCCCAAAAACAACCGTTCTTCATCGCTCAAACCCTGTCCTTGCGTCTGCCCCATGTTTGTTCGCGCGTTACCCTGCTTTCCCTTCTGCATGCAGTATACACCGGGCCCCGTGGGCCAGGATATCGCCAAAAACACAACTCTTAGGAACTAGCGCAGCGCTACGGCGAGAACGTCACGTTCGGCAACACATAGGTGTTGAAGTCGTTCAGATAATCGTTCGATTCGGCCCAGATGGCCAGCGTCTTGTCGCGCAGCGGCAGCAGCACCAGGCTCCCGGTGACTGGCTGACTGTCGGGACTGATTGTGCCGGTCAAGCGCGTGCCCACCACCTTTGGCACCTTGGGCAGACTGTAGGCCGCGGCCTGCGCCGAGCCACTCTTCACAGCGCTCTTGTAGCGATCCAGTTCTTTGTCGTATGCCCGGTCCACCACCTGCACGCGCAGCTGATAGGGTTGCCTGGTGTCCAGTCCTGGCACGTACGAGGCGTGGAAGTAGGCGTCCAGCGGCGCGCTGCTGCTGTTCGTCACAACGTACGCACTCCACGTCTTAGGGTAGCTAAGGTGCACGCTGCCATAGGCCTCGGGGCCAACGTACGTGGTGAGCGGACTCTTGGCTTCTTCGTCGTACTTGACCTTGTCATCTGCCTGGACTTTTTGCGTGTTGGCCGCAACCGCAGTCGTCACCTTGGCGTCACTGTTGTTCTTGTAATCCTGCCGGCTCATAAACGCCCACACTCCCACACCGGTGGCCAGCACAAACAGTGCCGCAAACGCTATCACCAACCCCATCAGCATGGCACTGCCCTGCTGGTCCGCATACTTCTTCATAGTGATTATGGTAGCCCAACCGGGCACAATTTTCAACGTAGTCCCGCTTACGTATCGTCCAAGTGGCGCTGCTGCCGGCTCCACAGCCGCGCATACGTACCACGTACGGCCACTAGCTGCTCGTGAGTGCCGTCTTCGACAATACCGCCCTTTTCGAGCACGATAATCCGGTCCATGTCAGATAGCGTGCTCAGCCGGTGCGCAATCACCAGCGCGGTTTTATCCCTGAACACACTGGCGAACGAATCTTTGATAATCTGCTCACTTTCGCTGTCCAGCGCCGACGTGGCTTCATCGAGCACCATGATCGGCGCACGCTGCAGCACCGCCCGGGCAATGGCAATGCGCTGCCTTTGGCCGCCGCTCAGTTTAACGCCGCGCTCGCCCACGACCGTGTCGAGGCCGTGTTGCAACTGATCCACAAACGCCAGTGCGTGCGCCGCGCGTAACGCATCACGCACTTCTTTGTCCGAAGCGTCCGCGCGCGCAAAGCGCACATTCTCACGGATGGTAGCATGGAATAGCAGCGGCTCCTGCGGCACGTAGGCAATCTGACGGTGCAAGTCGGCTTGCCGTACATCCCGCACATCCACACCGTCGATCGTCACCTGCCCGGACTCCACATCATTGAACCGCAGCAGCAGCCTCGCCAGCGTGCTCTTGCCCGCCCCGCTCAGTCCCACCACTCCCACCTTTTGTCCGGCCGGAATGGTCAGCGATAGATTATTAAACACCTGCCGCCTGTCCGCTCCTTGGCCGTACGAAAACGACACATGGTTGAACGCAATCGCTCCGTGCGCTCGTTTGAACTCTTTCGGCCGCGCCGGGTCGTTTATGGCGTGTTGCCGGTTGAGTACTTCGAATGCCGGCGTAATTTTGTCGATGTGGTCGTCGTGGTCATCCAACTCCTCGGACAACGAATAGACCGCTGTCATGATGGTGGATGTATACGTAACCACCAGAACCGCGGCCGTAATCGCTATAAACCCGCCCTTCATACGCTGTACTACCAGCCACAGCAGCACCAGAAAAAATAGCACGGTAATCAGCTCGCGCAGCGCAAACAGCCTGGTCTGTACCGCCCCGCGCCGCTTGAGCACCGACGCCTCCTCGGCCGCGCCGCCGCGCACCGCCCGCACGCTGGCATCCTCCTGGGCCGTTGACTTCACCGCCAGGATGTTCGACACAATGTCCGCCATACGGCCAGAGTTGTGTTTGTACACCTGCACCGTTTTTTCGCGGTACGACGTAATCCTACTGGACGCCCAAAACAGATAGGTCGTCTGCAGCACACTCAGCAGCAGCGTAACCACACCCAGCCAGATGTCCAACCAAAAGATAACTATCAATGGCAGCAGGATACTCAACACGGTGCTCAAGTACCGATCACGCAGCGACCGCAC
>CAZRWV010000029.1:7574-10514 GCA_964603965.1 uncultured Candidatus Saccharibacteria bacterium | reverse complement strand
TATATTGCAATTATTGCAAGCGGTGATCGCTCGTTTTAGCCGTCGCTCAGTCCTCTTTAGCGTACCCGCCCAGTGCCTCAGAATGTTTTAGCGCTTCCAACACCCGCTTCTCTATCGCCATAACCCGCTCTCTGGTTATGGGAGGATTCATCCGCGCGACCTCAATATAAGCTCTGCGGATTATGCTGCTGCCGCCAAGGTTGTAGAGATCGGCCATGACACGTCGTTCTCTGTCCGACAGTTGTGCCTCTGCAAACGCAGTTTTTAGCGCTCGGCGCAGGAGTGAGTCCATGCCCTGCTCTTCCACAGACCGTGGCGGTACGGTGCCAATCAGGAGGGGCATATCGCCGTCGTCAACGTAATCGCTGGACCACGTGCCCTGTCCCGGACTGCCGCCGCCCAGTGAACGCATGCGTATGGTTAGGGCAAGCGCTCGCTTGAGGTCACCAACGGTTAGCCTGCCCGACTCCGACGCGCCCGGACCGCCCGGCTCGAGGTCTAGTTCTGTCGCGATCCCGGCGTCGTCCAGGGGCTGCAGTCCTAGCTCTTTGCGCTCACGGTTGAGCCTGTATAACTTGGCGATCCTTTCGCGCATATTGTCGGGGATTGCCACGGCGTACTGTGTTTGGAGGACGCGGCCGAGAGACCGGAGCAGATACTTGCAAGCAAAGGAGCTGAAACTTGCGTCGTAGCTGGGGTCGTATTTGCCTGCCCTGTCGACGAAGTACAGCATGATTTCTTGGTGCAGATCGCCTGGCTGCAGTATCTCGGAACCAGTGCGGATGCGCTGCGCTGCCTTAAGCGCGTATTTCCAGGCCAAGCGCCCGTATTTACTATAGAACTCCCCTATGGCCTCCTTGTCGCCGGCAGTTACCCGCTGGCACAACGCGTGGTCTGCCAGCAGGCGTTCCACTCTGTCCAGGCCTGCGTGGTCATCCTCAATATCCTCGGGGTCGATAAACGGCTCAGCGTCCAGCTCGTACTCGATGACGTCTGCTTCGCTGGTGCTTTCGGCGGATGGTTCCGGCTGGGGCTCCGGTTCGGCTGCCGGCTCTGCGGCAGACGTGGCCACCGTGGTCGGTGTGGCGTCGGTAGGATCTAAGAGCAGCCGCAGGGCACGCGCCAACACCCGGGTGATCGTATTTGGGCCGATAGGTGTATCTGCGGACAGAGTGGCAAGCGCTTCGTACGCCGCCTCGTAGTAAGTAGCGTCCGGGACGTCGAGACCGTCGGGGGTAAGTCGTACTAACAGCGTACAGATGCGGTCGCCCATCACACGATAGCTGGACGCGTTCTGGCTGATAGCACCAGAGGCCTCGGCGGGGTCGAATGAGGCCGCTGAGGCTAGGGCTGGTTGTCGCAGCTGATCATTCGCATCGTTTGATGCGGCGATTAGTCGGAGGCTCTCGACTGTGGTCTCTGGGTCGGTCATTAGCTTTCCTCGTAATACGGCCGCAGTGCATCCGCTCTCTCGCCGGCCCTCAGCTTGCTTATGGCCCTTGCCAGCAGTGCTTTGGCTTTAGGTTCGGTCAGGCCATATATTGCGGCGACTTGTTTATTGGTTTTGGGTTTGTCACCGTCAAGTCCAAATCTGAGCCTAATGGCGCCCGCCTCTCTCTCGGATAGCGTTTGCAAAACAGCAGCGATCTGTTCGGTACGGAATACGCGCATAACCAGGCTCTCGACTGGTGGCTCGGGTGCGCCGCCACCGTCAACCTTGACGAGAGGATTCCGTGCATCCAAGGTGTAGCCGTTGCCCGGGGACTTATCTTGATGGGGGTTATGATCCGTGTCCGTAGAGCCCATGTACTCGGTCAGCAGCAAGGCCAACATCAGATTGCCCACCGTTAACGCCCCGCCCCGCGTGGCCGGGCCGGGCGGCAGGTCGAATGCACGTGCAATCTCCGCTTCGCTTAGTATTGGTCGGTGATCCTGCACGCGCGACCGATTGAGCTGGTCCAGTCTGGTGATCATGTCTTGCACGTGCACGGGCAGCGTTACGGTGTGTGCCGTACGGAGTTCGCGGTGTATTCGATGGTGCAAGGATGTGAGTATATAAGAACTGAAGCGTATGTTGTAGACTGGGGAATATTTGCCGGCTTCCTTCACAATGTGCATCATGCCCACTTGGAATAAGTCATCCACGGCCAGCACGTTTGAGCCGTCAAGTAACCGCGTAGCTTTGTGGGCTAGGCTCCACACCAAGCGGTGGTATTTGTCATAGAACGCTCGTTCCGCATCGGGGTTGCGGCCCACTACCTCCTGGCATAGTAGGTAATCTTCCGCTATAAGTTCTCGCCTCCTGGCGGCGTGATCATCCTCCGGCGGGATTGCTGCGGAGCCGACTGCACTTTCTGTGAGTAGCAGTAGCGCGCGCCGCGTCACTTCGCCAACTGTTTCGTCGGGAGCTGTAGTGGCCAACGCGCCGTAAGTAGCTTCGTAAAAAGCGACACCTGGGAGGTCGCTGAGATCGGAGTCCTCGGCGGCCAAGTCCACCAGCTCTTTGCAGACCGCCTTGCCTGCTTGGCGGTATGCAGGCCGGATGGTGCTAATAGTGCTGCAGAGCGCGTCCGCATTGGGCGGCGGAGTCTGACCAACCACAGCCAGATGCTGGTAAGCATCGTTGGACACGGCAATCAGCTCCAGGCTCTTCATAACCGTGAAATAATATAATGTATATGTTAATTATGCAAGGTATCGACGATGTTAGCTGGCGTCGTTGCTCTGCCAGCGGCCGTTGCTCTCCAGCCGGGGCTGGCAGTTGCCCCACAGGCCTTTGTCGCTGTTGCGGGCAGCTTGCTGGGCAGCGGCGAATGCATCGGATTTAGTAAACGGGAACGACAGATACGCGAAGGCGTAGCCCTTGGCGACTAGTTCCTGATTGAGATTGGTGCCGTCGGGCAGATAGATGTAGCGCAGCAAGCGGTTGTAGCGGTCGCG
>CAZRWV010000029.1:0-7564 GCA_964603965.1 uncultured Candidatus Saccharibacteria bacterium | reverse complement strand
ACTAGGCGCAGCCGCTGATCACCAATGCGTTGCTTGGTGTACGCCGCCGCGGCCGGGCCGTAGCACTGCACCGGCGCGTTGGGCTTGTGCGTTTCCGGCGTGTCGATGCCGATCATGCGGATGGTTTCGACGGTGCCGTTCATGTTCACCGCCACCGTGTCGCCATCGATAAAATGATCAATCGCGTACATCCCTGGTTGGCTAGTCTGGGCAAACTCCGCGGCGTGCGCGAACCAGCCCGCCTGCTGGCCGTAGGCGATCAGCAATGCCAAGGCCATGCCAAGGGCGCTGAAGCTGGCCTTGCGGCGGTGGCGGTAGAGTCTCATGGAGCCAGTATATCAGGAGTGGGCTAGCGTGTGGTCAGTACGTTTGCGCCGTCGTCCGCGTTGCGGAGCCTGCGTATTACGGCGCCCTGTATTTCGTCGCCATCTATCTGGATAATGGATTCGGGCGTAGCTACTGTGTCGAACTCTAACACGTGGCCGTCTCGAATCGCTTCGCCTACCGGTCGGCGCAGAAGCAGTCTTGTCGTAGCAATGACGGCACCCCACCGCGTTTCGGGCTGGACGAACGTGAACTCTTTTCCGAATGGATCAGTGCCCGGTCGCAGCATGCCCGCCATGCGAGTATTCAGTGCCAGTTGCGCGACAGCCGGCTGGGGCGCTGCGCCGTTGCTGCTAACATTGTATTGCTCGGCATTCTGGATAGCCTTGGCTACTATCCTGGCGTCATGCACAAAACGGCGGAACCGATTGCGGCTGCGGTTGGCCGCTCGCTGCTGGTTGAATTGTTCGGCCGGACGCGCAGTGAGTCTATCCCCGGCATAACCCCAGGCTGCTCGCTCTTCCTCGGTACCATCCGCAAACGCAACGGTGACTAAAATCGGGCGAAGATAGCGGCTTTGTAGGTCGGGATGCTGGAGTACGGTTTCGGGCCGTCTGCGCTGCCACCAGGTAAACAGCGTGCTTAAGATGTCGTTCATGTGGCCACCAGGTATGCCCCAGAGCGGGCTCCTGAGCCCACGCTTCCGGGCGGACTCGAGCTCTTTACTGAACCCGCCGTCGCCCGTATAAACGGCTCGGACGGTCTGTGGTGTGGTGGTTTTTGCCATATCGTCCATAGTGCCGTCCAGAGTGGGAGACGTGTGAGCCTCTTCGACGCGCAACCCCAACTTGAGGGCCATTGCAGCCAATCTTCGGTTCAGTGTAGGTTTGTGCCGTGCCCTACTAGCGTTTGGGTTGCTGCGCAGCTGTATGTTGTCGAAGTTCTCCAGGTCGAAGGAGTTGCCGTGATTGGCTACCGGCAACGAGTCCCTGTTGATAACTTCAGGTGTGGCCTGAGGGATCTGGTCCTGATCAAACTGCCAATCCGGATTGTCGTAGTTTCGACTAGCTGCAGAGAAAGCCATACGATATAATTATAGCACAAGCGCGATGATATTGCAAGTTATACAGTGATCACAGGCTTGCATCGCTACAGCCCCGTACTATCCCCGTCTAGCCGGTGTACGTATCTGTACAAGCTACTAAAATTCACGTCGACGGGAATTACCTGATACGGTCTGCTGGAGTAGCAAACGTCCCACGTCTGCCACCCCGGTGGTTTTTCGTCTGCGCGGCCAAGTAACTTCATGAGCCATGCCTGTTCATTCCCGAGCATAACTGGCATACCGCCCATGAACTCCAGCGTATCGTTAACGATTTTAAGATCGGCCTTCACCATCTCTTGGTCAGCGACGGTGACGTCGAGCGCAGTTCCTTTACCGATGTAGGTCCCGTTGATGGTGTCGGGGATGGTGTCAGGGCCAAGCCGTTCAGATAGGGTGTAGGCCCATCTGCAACGCTCGATAAAATCCACTAAAGCAGTCGCCGGGTCTGTTTCCGGTGTGCCTCGCTCGATGTGCCCTAACTCGCTCATACCTATCCTACTTTGGACAAGAAGTATAGCACCAAACTAACGCCGGGCAATACCCCCCTCGGGCTAAAAATCAATCCCCTTGTTCGCCAAAAACTTGTCGTCAAAGTGGTGCTTGACCTTGGTCATATTGGTGGCGATGTCGACGTATTTGAGCAGCTCTTCAGGGAAGTCCCTCCCTGTTAGGCACAGGCTGGTCTTGGGGCTGCGGGCCTCTAGGAGGGCCTGCAGCTGGTCTTGGCTGACGAGGCCGTCATGGACCGCATTATTGATCTCGTCGCAAATGACGAGGTTGTAGCGGCCGTCAGAGGCCGCCCGGAGGGCTACTTCGTAGGTTTCTTGGGCGGCCTGACGGTGTTGCTCATCTGTTACGTCGCGCGGGCTGTGCTCGCCGGCGTTATAAAAGCCCTTGCCGCCCTTGTAAAAGAATAGCTGGTCCTTGAACATGGGCATGATGTCGCGGATAAAGGCGTGCTCGCCCACGCCCCAGTATTTAATGAACTGAATAAATGCCACGTTCCAGCGGTTGCCGAGGGCGCGGGCCAGCAGGCCGACGCTAGCGCTGGTTTTGCCCTTGCCTTCGCCGGTGTAAACCACCACTACCGACTCTTTGGTCCCATAGTCCTCGAATGCCATACGGGCATTATAGCGCACACCGGCTAGGCTGCGGCTGCCGGTGCGTCGCGCGGCATGGGTTCGGCCAGCTGGGCTTGCAACACTATGTAGCGTAAGTAGCGGTGGGCTTGAATGAGGGCGGTTTGCTCCTTGCTGCCTGGCGTAACACCTTTAGCGTCAGGCAAAGGCAAGGCATGTAGCACGGCGTGATCGATACCCTCAGTGCGGTCGTAAAAGTCGTTCAGCACCGCCCGGTTTGGGTGCTTGGCATCGAAGGCGTCGGCGATGGCGTCAACCCTTTTGAGTAATGCGCGGAAACCGGCGGCCGCACGTGTGTCTGGCAATCGTGGCTGGCGACCGGAGCGCTGGTCATTAGCGATCTCTATGCCCATGTATGCCAGAAGATTGTGATTCCAGACTGCCCGGGGTATGTCACTCTGTTCTACTCGAGCGTTGTCTAATGCGGCTGCCACCAAGCGACGGCCGCCCCGCCCCGAGTTGTCGACTGCAGTTTTAATCTCGAAGTCCGTAACAGGCGGGCAAGTTTTGGCTCGGCGCAGAATGCGGGAAACGCGCCTAGAAGTAGGACGCTGCTGTCTTGTCTCTTCGTTGCACTGTAGGTGCACTACGTTATCGTGATCTGCGGTCACGCTTCCTAGTATGGCTGGCCACCGGGGCTTGGTACTGTAATATTGCTTACAGTTGGCAGCCTAGGCTGCAAGTGCCGAATCAATCTTGGGCCGGTCAAAGCCAACCACGATCTTGCCGTCGCCAAAGTCGAGCACCGGTATGCCGGTCTGGCCCGATTTGGTGACGCACTCTTCCAGCCAGGCACGATTGCTGTCGACGTCGCGGTATTCGTACTTGACGCCTTTTTTGTCGAAGTAATCCATGGCGACGTGGCAGAAAGCACACCATTCGGCGCCGTAAACGATGACGGGGTTGGTTTGAGACATAGCTACGAGTCCTGTTTAACTATACTTAGTATAGCATAGGGAGTGCTTTGCGGTATGTCGGAAGATCACTAACCCTGAGTAGCCGGTGGAACGTCTGGGCGGAGGCCGGAAAGCATCCGTGCCATCTGCTCGCCCACATGGGCTAATCTTGCCACCGTTTGTTCAGAGCTTTCTTTGGAGCTAGGGTCTGTAGATAGTAAGACAGCGACTGCAGACCCGTCCTGCCCGTAGGTTACTCGGCCCAAGACGTCTATGACCTCTGGTCTTCCGTTATTGCTATCGCGAGAACGCCTCTTGAGTACCACTTCAATCCTGTCTCCGTCGACGTCCTCAGCTTCCAGAAGGCGTCCGAGGAGGTAGACCACGCCCTTATCCTGAGCGTAAGGCTCAGTTGATTGCCAGCTTTCCCCAGGCTCAAAATGCACTCCCACTCTTCGTTCGCCTACCGTTTCGTCGCCTGCTGCCATAACTACCCTACTCCTCAGCCGTTAGAATTAGTGACCATAGCGTAGTTCCGTTTTGCGTCATTTGCAAGAGTGTCGTAGAAAACATTGGCCTGGACGCGCAGCGCCCCTTGCCCTGCACAAACAGAGATGCTACACTGGGCCCAAGAATGACTGAACCATCCAAGCCAGCGCCTCGGACGCCGACTTCTGAAAGCGGTGATGGTCAGCTCCACCCTCGTAAAACTGCCGGACAGGCACCTAACGGCCGCCAAGCCTTTGTGGTAACGGCGCTAAACATGAGCTGGCAGCTGGCCATTGTGGTGCTGGCACCGGTGTTTGCGGGCGTGCAGCTGGACAAGCACTTTGGTACGTCCGTCTGGACGTTTGTGGGGCTGGGTCTGGCGCTGATCGGCTCGGGCGCAGTGATGTGGCGGGCTATGCAAGCGGCAAACCGTCTGCCGGTGCCTAGACTAACCGACAAGCAGCGCGCCGCGGTCCGCAAGAGCTACGAAGAGGAGGACAAGGATGCTTAATCTATTCGGGGCGCTAGCCGCGCCATTCACCCGCTTTGCGGCCGAGAGCGGTCCGGCTGTGCATGTGGCACCGGGCAGCGACTTCACGGTCGCTGGGGTGCACATCACCAACTCCATGGTTTGGGGTTGGTTTATCTGCCTGCTGCTGGCCGTGGGCCTGAGTCTGCTGGCGCGCCGTGTGACGGTCAAGCCCAAGGGCGGCCTGATTCAATATGTGGAGGCGGTCGTTTCGTTCGTGGTCGACTTGGTGCAAGGCGCGTTCAACGACAAAAACGTTGGCCGCAAGTACGTGCCGTTCTTTGTGACACTGTTCTTCTTTGTGCTGCTCAACAACTGGTCCGGGCTGATCCCCGGCGTGGGCGATGCTATCCAGATTCATGGTCACCCACTGTTCAGGCCCATCACCGGCGACCTGAACCTAACACTGGGCATGGGCCTGGTGACGATGATCTATGTCTATATTGCGTCGGTCAAAGAGATCGGCGGCTTTGGCAAATACATCCGCCACTTCTTTATTGGCAGCCCGCTCAATCCGCTATACCTGGTGATTGGTCTGATCGAGATGCTGACTGACCTCACGCGGGCCTTCAGCCTGGCGCTTCGTTTGTTTTTGAACGTCACCATTGGTGAAATCGTGATTGCCGTGTTTGCCTACCTGGGTGGCCTGCTTGCTCCGTCCAGCATTCTTTCGCCGATCACGGCGCTGCCGTTTACGCTGTTGGAGCTGGGCGTGGGTGCCCTGCAGGCGTACATTTTTGTTATCCTTGGGGTAAATTACCTAGCTATCTCCGTTAACAGTGCGCACGAGCACGCCGACGGGGAGCACGGTAATTTGATCGTTGATGCTGAGCCGAAAGGCGCAGCCAGCGGCTTGCCCGAAGGAGCCAAGAGTTAAAGGTTTTAAGTGATAGATAATAAAAGGAGATAACATGTTACCTACAGTATTCGCAGAGGCAGTCAACACATCAGTCATCGGTCACGGCATCATGATCGGCGCCGGCTTTATTGGCCCGACTATCGGTATCGGTCTGGTGGGCGCTAACTACCTGGCCGCCGTTGGCCGCAACCCCGAGGCTGCAAAGTTCTTGGGTCAGGCGCTGGTGTTCGTGGGTCTGATCGAGGTGTACGGACTGCTGGCCTTTGCCGCAACGTTCTTCGTCAAATAAGGAATAACGACGCATGCTATATACACTAACTAATTTTGCAAGCGAGAACGCCTCCGGCATCGGAGCGCTCGGCATTGACGTCAAAGCGCTGGTGATCCAGCTGGTGACGTTCGCACTCGCCTTCTTGGTGCTCAAAAAATGGGCCTTTGGACCGATTGTGCGCATGATGGAAGAGCGCCGCAAGACCATCGACGCCGGCGTAGAGCTGGGCGAAAAGATGAAGAAAGACCAAGCTGCGTTCCAGGCGCAGAAAGCCGACGAGCTGGCCAACGCCCGCAAGCAGGCCGACGGCATCATCGCCGAAGCCGAAGAAGCCTCGCGCCAAACAGTGCGCGATGCCGAAGCCAAGGCTGCCGAAAAGGCCGCGGTGATCGTCAAAGAGGGCGAAGAGCGTGCCAAGGGCGAGATGGCCCGGGCTCGCAAGCAGCTCGAGAGCGAAGTGGTGGCGCTGATTAGCGACGCTACCGAAGCGATCATCGGCGAAAAGGTTGATGCCACTAAGGACGCTCAGCTGATCGACCGCGCACTCAAGGAGGCCAAGGCCTAATGAAGACGCCACGCACCCGCATCGCCGCTACGGTGGCAGACCAGACGCTTGCCAAAGGCGTCAGCCAAGATTACGCCCGCGAAGTAGCAGCCTACCTGTTGGCTGAGCGCCGCACCGGTGAGCTGGATTCTCTGCTCCGCGACGTGCAGGCGGCTTGGGCCGAACAGGGCTATGTGGAAGTGCTGGCACGCAGCGCACATCCCCTGACCGACGTGGTCAAGGCCGACATTGTCGCGCGGATAAAGGCTGTGCGGCCGGAGGCGAACAAAGTGGCCGTTACTGAAGTACTCGACCCAACAGTCATCGGCAGTGTGCGGCTGGAACTGGCCAACCAGCAGCTGGACCTCAGCGTGGCGGCCAAACTCAACAAATTCAAGCAGTTAACGGGAGCCGGAAAGGAATAACAGATGGCTGAATTATCAATTACCGAACTCTCGGCGGACATCCGCTCGGCCATCGCAGAGCTGAAGGCCCGCCCCGAGATTGAAGACGTAGGTGTTGTAACGCGCGTAGGAGACGGCATTGCCTGGATCTACGGTCTGAGCGGCGCTGGGTACAACGAAATGCTCGACATTGACGGTCTGGAAGGCCAAAAGATCACCGCCTTTGCGCTGAACTTGGCCGAAGACGAAATCGGTGCCGTGATCTTGGGTGACGCCACCCAGGTGAAGGCCGGTGCCAAGGTCCGTTTGAGCGGTCAGGTGCTGGAAGTGCCGGTTGGCCCCGAGCTGGTCGGCCGTGTAGTTGACCCGCTGGGCCGCCCGCTGGACGGTGGTGCGCCGATCAACGCGTCGCAGCGCAGCCGTGTGGAGCGCCCTGCTCCAGGCGTACTCGCCCGCAAGCACGTGCACGAACCCCTGATGACCGGCCTTGTGGCTATCGACGCCATGGTGCCGATCGGCCGCGGCCAGCGCGAGCTGATCATTGGTGACCGCCAGACCGGTAAGACCGCCATCGCGGTCGACACGATGGTCAACCAGGCGCGCCAGAAGTCCGGCGTGATTAACGTCTATGTGGCCATTGGTCAGAAGCTGTCCAAGATCGCTGCCCTGCAAGAGCGCCTGAAGCGCGAGGGTGTGATGGACCAAACCATCATCGTGGCCACCAGCCCGTCCGACCCGGCCGCTATGCTCTACCTGGCCCCGTACGCCGGTTGTGCCATGGGTGAATACTTCCGCGACAACAAGCAGCACGCTCTGATCATCTACGACGACCTAACCAAGCATGCCCAGGCCTACCGCCAGATGTCACTGCTGCTGCGCCGCCCGCCGGGCCGCGAAGCCTACCCTGGTGACGTGTTCTACCTGCACTCCCGTCTGCTGGAGCGCTGCGCGAAGCTCTCCGACGAGCTCGGCGGTGGTTCACTGACCGGCCTGCCGATCATCGA
>CAZRWV010000028.1:0-10626 GCA_964603965.1 uncultured Candidatus Saccharibacteria bacterium | reverse complement strand
TCGTTTTCGGCCATGTACCCGATGAACATATAGGCGTGCGTCACGCCGTACTCGTCGGCCAGCCACTGGCGGAACTTGCGCCAGTCCATCTTCCAACCGATCTTTTGCACACCCAGGTTCAGGTTTTGGCTGTCGATAAAGGCGTAGTTGTGCGGCTGCCTAGGCTGCTGCGGTGCTTTCGCCTGCTGAGGCTGGCTCTGGGGCTGGCTCTGGGGCTGGTTCGACTGTCGGCGACGGCGCCGCCGGCCAGGGTGAGCTGGCTGGTTAGACAGAGGATCTGGTTGCTGCTGCATGCACTTACTATACCACTACCGGCCGTGGCCACCCGGCAAGTTGGTATGGTCGCAGGCGTGCATAGTGCTGCTCCAGCCGCCGCAGCTCGCTCAATATAACGGCGGCAGCCGGAATATACACGCAGATGACCAGTCCCGCCCAGCTGCGCAGCCAGCCGAGTGGCCGACCTAAGCCGGGCAGCACCCCCGCCACCTGCCCCACCAACCGGTCGTCTGGTACTGTCGGATCGAGCTGATTTAAAGCGTCGCCTTTGGTTTGGAAGCCGCCCGGCGTTAACGCCACCACGCGGTGCGTGACTAGTTCACCGGGATTGCGCAAGCTTTGGTACGACACGATCATGCCGGGGCGCAGCTGCGCAGGCTGGATGCGCTGCATGATCAGCGCGTCGTGCGGCCGGAACGTTGGGCGCATGCTGCCGGTCTGCACGTTTAGCAGGCGCAGATGGAACACCGTTTGGGCCGCCAGCCACAGCAGCGCCACCCCCGCTAGTACGCCACCGGCTACTTGCAGCCAAGCCCAGGCCAGTTTTACGCCGCCCATCACCACTACGGTTGTGGCACGCCGCTAAATGACAAATCGAGACCGCTAATCGTCGCACTGCTGCCGTTGACGGCATCGGCCGTCATCGAGGCCTGCACGTGGTACGATATCACACCGTTTACCGCCAACGGTGTGCCCGTTATCGCTACATTGCCAGCCAGCAGGTCGGATAGCGGGAACGTCTGCACCGTCGACATGCCCACCACCTTCAGCCCAACCAGGACCTTGCTCAGTTCCACCACCCCGGTCACCGTCGGCGGCGTGGGCACCGTCAGCTGCAGCGCCACCGGCGCAGTACCGACGTTCTTTAGGTACACTACCCCGCCCTCCTGGAACGAGCCGCCCGGCACTATGCCGTCGATCGTATAGCCCGGCAGGCTGGTATCGCTCCAGTTGGTGCCGTCCTTGCTGATCTTGAGTGTGGCCGTGGCCGTCTGGATGGTGTTGCCGGTCAGTGCGTTGCCGCTGCTTTGCAGCGCGGCGAAGGTGGCCAGCGTGGTCGCCACGCCCACCGCGCTCAGCACAATGATCGCCCGCGTCAGCGGCAGCAGTTTCCAAGCTTTCCTACCCCGATTTTTGGCACTAGTTGTAGACCTGCTGATACGCATACTTGGCACCTCCGTTAGATTGACTTGGTGCCATACTGCCATAGCCCGGCGCGGACCGTCAACAACTTTTTGCTAGATTTAACATCTATTTAATTATTCTGCAATATGCCGGTAACGCTTAAGACCTGCTGGCAGCAGCCCACATGGCTTTCATATCGACCTCTACCAGAACCACGCTAGGCTCAAATGCGGTCGGGTTCCCCCACGGAGCGTTTGCAACAAAGTTGGCGCCTGGAGCGGGTATAACGTTATTACTCCATGCCAGTTGCATATAGGTCTTGCCGGTGTGCGGATCGTACATTAGGCCCATCATGTGGGCAAAATAAGTATACGGTAAGGCATTAGGGTCTACCTGACCGTTAACGAAATATTGCGGTTGCGGGATGTCATAGAGTGGAATACACGCGTATGGGCCCTCCGGCTTATCACTGACGTAGGCAACAATCTTGTTGGAGAAAGAATATGGTGACGTAGTTTTGACGTACATTTGGTTGCCATCTGGCGTCGTCACTACGTTGCTGTCCCAGGCAACATCCATGCCAGACTGCTCGTCACTAGGAGCGATGACGGGCTTGGCGTCGGCCGGGTTCTTGCTCCATTGTTTGCCATCCCAATACTCGTACGCAGTTGGGTCTGCGGCAGCTCCAGGGTTATCCAAAAACGTCTTGAGTTTGATGCGGGCCGTGTACGCCTCGCGCGCCAGACTATTCTTTCGCTGCCGGGACCCATCGACAATCATGAACTCGCCATCGGCGGAAATAGTCGCCGCTGTCCACCAGTCTATCCCCTGGCTGTCATCGCCATGGGAAATCGTGTCCAGCATGCCTGCAAAGACCGGCTCAGCGTCAGGTGTATCCGCAACATGGAGCACGGCGATTCTGGTGCGTAATTTCCGGAATTGAAACGCAGCTGACGTACTGACGGTAGGATCCTTCACCATCTCTGCCGAGGGCACGTACACCGTATATGAGCCGTCAGGGTTGGTAACCGTCACCTTCGCCTGTGGCCAGAAGTAATGCTTGTCAGGGGTGTTCGGAATGAGCTCTCTCTTAGCCGGCGCGAGACGCATTGAGCCGTCCGGCTGCTCGATGGCGGTTGTGTTGTGTAGCATGCCGGTGCCAGGAACGTAGTCGGGAAGGAAGGTATCGCCCATGATGAACCCTCTCCGGCCATTCGGCAGCCGGAAGGGCAGACAGGCGTCGCCTACCAATCGATCCTCCAGCCCTCCCATGGTTCTGCCGTTAAACGAGGCCCCCAACCTTTCTGCGGCACGCATGTCAAAGGGCAGCGCATAACCGGGATTGGCTTCCGCGAAGCGGTACGCCTGTCGGGCTTCCTCATTATAAAAATCCCCGACTGCTGTTTGGGGCGCATCGTCCGCCTCCGCCATAAATTTCGCGACCCGCGGTCCCGTGGCAGCCGCAGCGGCCATCGTGGCTATCGCAGCCAATCCTTTGAACATACCCCTTCTCGATATAGGGGCGTCCATCACGTGCGGTCGTCTTGGTGGCGGTGCCTCTGGGACTTGCTGGACCCGCTGCGGCGGTGCCTGCGTGGGCGAACCCTGCGGATCACGCGGCAAGTGTTCATACAGTAATTCCGTAGGCGGAACATCGACGGCATGTTTTGGCATAACAGCCAATATCTTAGCATAATTATGCAGATCTGTCTATAATCTCGTGATCTGCTACATAAAGAGGCTGTGGTTCTGTTAGTCGAACAGATTCAGCTTCTGCGGCTCGTTCAGAATCATCAGCAGCTCTGTGCCATATTTGGCGAATTTGTTTGGGCCAAAGCCCTTCACACCAAGTAGCGCGCGCTCGGTAGTCGGTTTGCGGCGAGCCAGCTCTTGCAGCAATGTGTTGTGGGCGACGATAAACGCGCTGACTTTGTCGGCCCGGGCGCGCTGGAAACGCCACTGGCGCAGACGCTCAAACAGCTCTTCGTCGTACGGCAGCACTGGTTCGTCTTCGGCTGCAGCCAGTGCGGCCACTATGCCGTCCTCCGGTATCGTGGCGGCGGGTTCCGGATCGGCGTCTTCGGTTATGTTCGCCAACGCCTCGGATGCCTCACGCAGGTCGGCGTCAAATTCAAAGATCAGCGGGTGCATCATTAGCGCCATGCGGTTAATGCCGTTCAGGTACACGCCGTCCATGCTGCGCACACGGCTGAGCGCCACATAGCCCATGCCCGGCGTAAAGCTCCGCCCCAGGTCAATCTCGGCTGCATCCAGGCTCATGCCCTGGCTTTTATGGATGGTGATCGCCCAGGCTAGCCGGAGCGGCAGCTGCGCCACTTCGGCGCGGGTCTTGCCGTCCTCTTCCAGCTTCCAGCTGTGGCGCTCCACTTTGATCTCGCGCCCGCCCTTCACTGTCACGATCGGCGTATCGCCGTCGAACGTCAGCACCGTGCCGCGCGTGCCGTTCACAAAGCCAGCTGGAAAGTTGTTGGCCACAAACATCACCTCGGCACCCGGCTTCAGCTCTAGCGTTTCGGGCGCCAGCACACTCTTGACGAGCGACTCGATCTTGGCCGCCTGGCCGCTCGTTTGCATGGTGTAACGGTGCGCATCGGCGCTCAGCGCCTGCAGGTGCTTTTGGTTGATGCTGTCCACGTCCATGTTGTGGCTGTACAGGCGTGTGACTACCACATCTTGTGGCACACGGGTTTGTAGCCGTTCCTGCAGCGCCGCTTCGTGCAACTCGTTCACATCGCCGGCACGCATCGCTTGCAGCAAATCGAGCAGCGGGTCGCCGTCCGCCGTCTGGCGGTGCTGTTCAGTGATGTAACAAACGCGCGGGTCCAGCTCGGCCCAAGCCGCGCTCAGGTGTGCAAAGTCGGGCGCGCCCCCGCCCCGCTCAATCGGCGGCAACTGGAATAGATCGCCCACCAAAATGACTTGCAGACCACCAAACGGCGCTTCGTTGCCGCGCAGCAGCTTGGCCACTTCGTTGACCATATCCAGCCGGTGCCCGTGCAGCATCGAGACTTCGTCGATCACCAGCACATCGGCCGCGTTGTAGCGCTTGAACAGCCGCTCGTTGGCCTGCAGCTTTTCGCGGTCCCAATCGGTCAGCACCTCTTTGATTCCCAGCCCGCTCCAACTGTGGATGGTCGTGCCGCCAATGTGTGTGGCCGCAATGCCCGTACTAGCCGTCACGGCCACATTCTTACCGGCACGCGTCGCCCGCCGAATAAACTGATTCAGCACATACGTTTTGCCAGCTCCAGGCGCCCCGGTCAAAAAGACCGACTTACCCTCCAGCATGATGCGCAAAGCCTGTAGCTGCCTCATAACCTATTCATTGTACCGTCTTTGACCCGCTGTCAGCCGATGTAGTTTTGACAAAGAAGTAGCGGCATTAGAATTGCTAATTATTCTTACAGCACATATGATTAGTGCATGACAATCCATGACGGAGCACCCCAACAAAGACCCCGGATACAACTCGCTCCCTTGCCACCCAGGTCACCACAGCCTGCCTCGGATGCAGAGAGATCCCACGACAGTATGCCAACGCCGCCGCATGTAGAAGCTTTTGTGCAGGCTGTAGACGCCGTGGGTCTCACCTATAAACAACCCGGCGAGTGGGATGACTTCAGTGCGGCAAGCGCCCGTCTTCTAAGTCCCACGGAGCAAGACTTTGTACGACAGTCACGCTCGCTCCAGCAGACAATAGACGGGCTGTCCGGCGAACAGCGGGACAATACGATATACGCACGCTGGTCAAGAGTGGGCGATGTCCTTGGTTTATGCATTATCATGCCGTCAACGCGTTTAGACGGGACACGCCGCCCAGTCCTAAATACCGCCAACATATTTATGCGCCCAGGCAACGATCAAGCTATCGGACCAGTTATGCATGAGATAACTGAGCACCCTGAACGTATCTTGGGACTACTAACCAGGACGTTTGACGGGCGGCCGTTCACCACAAAAACCCGGGACGATTATGCCGGAGACGTGCGCACCGTCGAGCCGGAGTCAGCACTCGGCATTAGAGAATTACATAGCACACATCTCGCGCATGGTTTAGCTTACTTGCCGGCAGAAACGACATACCGCGATATCGTCGGCGCCACCGTGCACCCCATACCTCACTAACATTGCTGGGCCCCCCTATCCCATATCGGCGCACCCGCACCGTCCTTGCCAATCATCACGCCAGTGATGGCCTCCGGCGCAATGTGCCCAATGGCCAACACCTCTATTAACGCAGGTTCTGAACCGCGTGGCGGATCGACCACCACTTCGTGTGCCGCCAGCGTCACCTCATAGACCGTTTCACCCGCTGCACCAGAAAGGCTCTGAGCCAAAGCCAATTGGCCTGTTAGCGAAATAAACGGCGAATCAAAACTGGCCTTCGTATGTCGTTTAACCAGCTTTTTTAAGTCCGGATACTTCACAAAGAGCGACCCAAACACCACTTCCTCGGGCTCGGGCCCGCCCGGCAACTGGTAGCAGCGGAAACCGCGGCCAACCCCGCCAACCAAATCACCCCGCATCAATACTACCGGCGCATATGGGTCATCCCACTCCGCGCCGTACGTCGACAGCTTATATTTCGCCGGCAACTTCTCCCAAATTCGAATACTCATAGTTCTCCTTACATAACAAAACAGCCCCAGGTTTGTCCGGGGGCTGCTAAGGCTGCAAAGATGTTAGTACGAACTCAAGAGCGGCCCCCGTGGGTACGGCGGCTGCGGCGGATAACGCTGGCAACGATGGCTGTCATGAACACAATTATAGAATAAAAATGCTTCACATATGGTTCAGCATAGTGGTATTTACATATTCATCATTCCGTTCTATAATATATGGATTATGTCATATCACGGTGCCTTGCGCGCGGCACGAGACCAGCTAATACCCGAGATGGCCGAGCTTGGTCCAAGGCTGGTCGTCGAACAAACTGTAGTCTTGGATGCCCTTACCAAACACCTCAGAGACCAGGGCGTCAACCCGGAATACATACCCGAGGAAGATAGGAATAAGACCGAACGACATATCGTCGCCGGATACTTTGTCCACCAACTAAGAGAACTGCTGGTCAGCTGCCCAGACGGTGCCAAGCCAGAAGAAGCGACCTTCCATAGATCACTCCTTGCAGTTGTGACCCATCGCCAGAAGCGAGAGGGTGCACTTCTAGCGGGTGACCTGCGAAAAACATTCCAAAATGGTGCCGAAGCAATAGAGGCTGCGTACACCGACGGCCCCCGGGGGAACTGGTGGCCCACCGCGGCCGACCGATACGCGATACTTGGCGCCCGGGCAGTCGAGCTTGCAGTACCCTTCGCAACACCCAGCCCCCATACAGGCAGGACGTCGTCGGCCATACCACTTGAAGGAACTGACCTGAGAGAGGCGCTGCGCAATGAAGTGCTGGCAGATGCTCTGCCCGACCTCTTTGATTACGTAAAACGTCACGTGGCTGATACAAGCGAACGCCCCAAAGCTGCGCATGATCTCTCCTACTTAGTGACCATGCTTGCTGGCTTGCACTTACAAGAATTTGTAAACAGTGGTGGTATCTTTAAGCTTATGGGCATCCCCGTGGAGAAAGATAAGGACGGCAAATATCGAGCAGCCATGGGCAGGATGCATGATGTTGTACGGCTAGCGTACGCACGTATCGACCCATCACGGCGCGCAAATGTAACACTCAAGTGCCCTGCGCATACGCACGTTGGCAGCGGCCCCACCGACCTTGAATACTTTACCCACGCTGCTATTAATGCTGCGTACGAAAACTATAACGTCTAGGCGCCGGCCGGGATCTGGCTCAACGGATTCTCATCATCGTCTTTGTCCGGCTTGAGCAGCCGCTTCTTGATGATCTCGTACCGCTCGCCCGTCACCGGCGATTCCATATAATCATCGTTCATCAGATTGATGAACTTGGTGATGTCTTTGTCGTCCATGATGATGATGGCGCCGCTGTCGTCGGGCATGACGCCCAAATCCAGGTCGTCGGATTGCTGCAGAATTTGGTCTTGCGTCACCTTGCCCACCTCCAGCTTTTGCAGCTTTTTGATAAGCGCCTTTTTGTCCTTGACCAAGGACTGAATGCCCAGGCCGTCGGCGAACGACAGGCGGTAGGTCTCTTCGATCTCGCGGATTTTGCTATCGGCAATCGCCTGCTCCTTGGCGTCGTAGCCAAACAGCGCCTTTAACTTGGGCTGCGCAAATACATACAGATCTTGGTCGAGCACGAGCAGCTGCGGGTCGCTGGGCAGTCTTAAAGCGGCGTCGGCGTCGAACGGGATGATCTTGTTGTCGCGCACCATCCAGCCGGTGCGGCCTTTCATCACCTGGCTCTTGGGCAGGACTTTGGCCACGTAGAACGGCTTGGGCAGATCGGGATGGCTAACCCGCGCCAGCACACCCTTCATGTGGTTGATGTCGTGCTCGCTTTCTTTGAACACGACGATTTCGTGCTCCTGCGTCTTCAGCCAGTTCAGTGTTTCGCGCAGCTTGTCCACCTTGTGCACCTGGGTACGCTGCAGGACGTTCTCTTCGGCCTCGGCGGATTCAAAGCCGCGTACGATCAGGCCCTTCTCGGCGCCTTCCAGGACAAATTCCAGCATCTCGTCGATAAAGATCGGCTCCAACGACTTCTTGAGCGTCTCGGCCAGCGCCGTTTTGTACAGCACGTAGTTTTTGCTGATAAAAAAGACTTCGACCTTCAACTCGTCCTTGTACTGCACCAGGTTGTTGGCCCAGGCAAAAACGTCAGTTTCCTGGTAGTTTTCCGGCTCGAAGCCATCTTTGGGGACGATATCGCCGCTGGTAGATCGTGAGGCTGGCGCTTCCGTTGGGTTTGCTGTTGGAGTTGCTTCTGTATCCATAATTTGTTCAAAAACCAAAATCAGTTTTATAAATTATTATTGCCAATTCATCTATTGTACCGCGCTTGCGCTTGGCAATCTGCTGTAAAATTTGCAAGGCCTAGGCCAGCCAGGGCGTAGCGTCCGGCAGCACCTTGAGGATGTCACGGTCGTCCACCATGCTGCAGCGTGCTTCGGGGTCGTAGTAGACCTCGTGACCGTTGATTATGGCGCCGACCGGCTGCAACGTCCGCCGTTTGCACGGAATCGGCTCAAAGCCCGGCTGCGACACAAAGCCCAACCGGTCATAGAGGCCATTCGCAGGATTACTCTCTTTGGTTACAAGCGTAATGGCGGTTGTTGCGAGGTCCGTATCATATTTGTTGACCGCTACGCCGATCGCCACCTCACCCTCGACCACGCCCAGGCGGAATTTATCATCCGGTCCAGTGCGGCTGTCGTACGCCAATTGCCTGCCCAGTTCGGTTGCACGGAATCCCATGGTCAACTTAGCACCAGGCGTCTGTACGTGCCGGTTGTTACCCGGCCGGATCCAGCAGTGCGCTATTTGAAAGATATCGCGTTCGCTAATACGCGGTAATGCTTTCAGCGGAATCGGTCCAGAGCGACCCTTGAGCCTATGTATCGCCGCCACTTGTCTGCCCAGGGCCAGCCAGCCGGCCATTCTTGGCAGCGTGCCATACCGCTCGTCGTCATCACAATATTCCAACACGCCCGGGTCGTTGGCCGTGGCGACGAACCGACCCACCTGCGACCTCAGCACACCCAGTGTCGCCACAAAGCCATGTGCAGCCGCGTCCTCAACCGCCCGATCCACACGTTCGCCGTACCCCATGCCCGGCACCAACACTTGCAGTGCCTCGAAGCTAGTCGGATATGGTGGCGTGCGAACTGCCATAGAGCATCCTCCTAAAAGGTTACACCTATCGCTATACGCTCTTCCTGTCTGTTTTGCAATCCAGCCCTTGTGTCAGGCTTATAGCCGAGCGCCAGCACGGGCCTTGTTAGCCCACTGGTCGGCCAACTCATTGCCCTTGTCGCCGTCGTGGCCGCGCACCCAGATGAGCTTGGCGCAGCTGGCTTTGTACAGCGGATACACCGCCTGCACGATGTCCAGGTTCTTGATCGGCCCGCCCGATTTCTTCCAGCCTTTGGCTTCCCAGCCCGGCGCCCACTTGGTGATCGCGTTGATCCAGAATTCACTGTCGGTATAGATGACGCAGTTTTCGCCGTCGGCGTGCTTTAGGGCGGCCATGATCGCAAACCCTTCCATCCGGATGTTGGTGGTATGTGTGCGCACCACCGGCGAGCCTTCCGGCTCCGTGCCGAGCACCACCGGCTGATCGCCAAGAATCACGGCGTAGCCGCCCGGGCCGGGGTTGGGGCTGGCGCTGCCGTCGGTGTAGTAGGTGGTCATGCTTTGGTTAACTCCTGTCTTATAGATGCGTAATCATCCTTCAGCTGTGCAATGATTTTCTTGTAGCCTTGCTCCCGGACATACGCCCACGCTTCCTCATATGCGACGTCGTTCTTGACGCGCTTGAGGTCGAGTTCTAAACGGTCAGGCTCTTTAAGCACGTCGCGGTACAGATATTCACTAAGTGCGTGCACTGGTATGTGCACTAACGCGGTAAAACTATGCTCACCGAATAGCTTTTGCCACCTGTCCGTAAGCATAAATTCCCTCTCAGTACTTTTAGAAGAATAAACCGTGTTGTCTGTCAGCAGCACATGAGCAAGTTCGTGCGCTAACACATCTACGAATTCGCTTGGGTAGTAATAGAAATTCATTATCAGAGGCGTGCTTTTAGCCCTGAACCAGGGCGCACAAGGCACATCAATAACTGATTGGTAAAACCCTGCCCCTATTGCGCTCGTTAAACCGTGCAGTATTTCATCTGAGTATTTGGCCCATTCTTGGCGGTAGTTCTCCGCCCACTCTTCGTACTGCTCTCTGGGCAGCAGTGGTTTGCCATCACCGTAAACTTTCGCCAACGCGGCACTTTCCGCCCCGTGCAACAACCACGAAAAATAGATGCGAACTTCAGGAATCTTTGCCATACAACTTCCAATTGCCGCGACCCAGTATCGTCACCTCTTCGTCCACAACTCTGATGGCACTTAAATCGTCCAGTGCATATACAGGGTTCTGCGCCTTGCGCGAGTAGGCTTCGACCTTCTCGCCCGCTACTTCATCACAGTAGTGTGGTATAAACTCAAAATCAACCAACCCCAAGCCAGAAAAGTCTTGCAGCCCAGCCGCGTTCGGGTCACCCCACAGTTGCACATCCGCTTCAACCGTTGGAGTGACCAACATCGACCCGGCGCTACTGCC
>CAZRWV010000027.1:0-10668 GCA_964603965.1 uncultured Candidatus Saccharibacteria bacterium | reverse complement strand
TGCGGTCCTGCGTGTTGCGGACCATGCGCAGCAAACCGATGCGGAACTGGCGCTGTACCAGCTCACCCACCATCTTGATACGGCGATTGCTCAGAGAGTCGATGTCATCGCCGCGTTCCTGGCTGATGTTCAGGCGGATCAGCTCAGCCACGATAGCTACCAGGTCTTCCAGGCGCATAATGCGGTTTTCGGTAGTGTTGGCTACATCCAGACCCAGGCGCTTGTTGAGCTTGTAGCGGCCCACGCGGCTGAAGTCAAAGCGCTTGAAGTTGTAGAACATGTTTTCTAGCAAGCTGCGAGCGTTGTCGACAGTGGCTAGGTCGCCCGGGCGCAGACGGCGGTAGACCTCGATAAGCGCTTCGGAGTGACCCTTGGTCGGGTCTTTCTCGAGCGTAGCTTCCAGGTAGCTGGTCTTGTCGGTGTCAACGTGCTTGAAGGCGTCCTTCATGGCGGCTTCGGTCATGCCGAGCGCGCGCAGCAGCGTGGTAACGGGGATTTTGCGCTTGCGGTCAATCTTTACATACAGCGCACCGCTGGCGGTCGTCTCGAATTCCAACCAAGCACCGCGGCCGGGGATGACCTTGGCACTATACAGGTTGCGGGTGCCGTGCAGCTCGCCGGAGTAAAAAACGCCAGCTGAGCGGATCAGCTGGCTAACCACCACGCGTTCCGCACCGTTAATAATAAAGGTGCCGCGGTTGGTCATCCACGGGTAGTCGCCCAGGTAGATTTCCTGCTCCTTGATTTCGCCGGTAACTTTGTTGGTCAGCTCCACGGTCGCCTTCAGCGGCGCTTCGTAGCTGACGTTGTTGTCCCGGGCCTCGGCTTCGGACGTCTTGGGGTTTTCGAAGCGGTAGTCCTTGAACCGGAGTGATAACTTGCTGTTGGTGTAGTCATCGATCGGGCTGATTTCGTGCAAGAGCTCGCCGAGCCCTTCGTCAACGAGCCACTGGAATGACTTGTTCTGATGGTCCACTAAATTCGGCAGGCCGAGATTGTCGTCGGTCGCCGTAAAGTAGACGCGTGTACCCTTGGTTGTCTTGGCAGCTGGTGCTGCCTTAGCTATTGCCTTCGCCATACGCGTGCAAATGTCCCCTACATTAGATTGGTGATACACCGGAACAGTCCTTGCACTTGAGGAGGATTTTCGGGCCAACGCTACCGCAGCCCAAGCTCTCCCATTAATGCCGGTTTCTGTTTACCATTTTTTAAATTTTGTTTGCTTTGGAAGAAAACTAAGTGGGATTTTGGAGCTGATCTGGTTGGCCACGCCAGCTCGGCCCAACTTACACTACTTCTTGTGGACCAGTATACTCAGTAAAATTTACTACGTCAAGCGGTCTGCCCGGATGGCGCTGGCTCTTCAACCACCTGGGGGATCAATAGCATCTGAGCGTACTCATTTACGCTCTGCCTAACCTCGGCTAGATTGCCATGGAGCCTCTTGGCCGCTGGATCTGGGTCGTACGCAAGGCGCAGATGCCCGGCAGCCACCACTCCTGCCATAGTAGGATTCTCAGTGGCTAGGTCTATGCGCGCATCCGGACTCTCAAGCTCGGGGTGACGCGATATAGCATCAACGATGATTGGCGAGAACACAGCCCCCATCAAGCCGGCATACCACTCACGCGTTTCCGATCTTGGCCAGAACGCCATTTCCGTAACTCTTAGTGTAGCTGGCTGCCTGGCACTCGCTGGTTGAAACTTCCATGCCCCGTAGCCTTCGATACTGTCTGGATTACAGAAGGGACCGTGATGAACTGCATAGACAATCGAGTTAGGCCTCGTAACATCGCCATCAGTAGCAACGAGCGCCGACACCCCACCCCATGCCAGTTGACCAGGCGACAATCGAACACCCCGCCCAACACGGACAGACGTAATCGCATTGATGAAATCCCAGAGAGAGGCGTCGTCTACGCTTGTGTCACCTGCATCACCACGAGGCAGCTGCTCAGGAGATGGTGGCAAGACGGCAGTAACGTGCATTCTGGCTACCTTCCGTGGCCGGGTTTGCGCCGTAGATTTGATCTGATATACGCCATAAGGCGTTGGCTGCCTTAACATAGTTCGGAACTATATCATGAAGATATGATATATGCAATAACGCTTTGAACTGAAAATTCCGGGCGTGTCCAGCAGACCGATAGGCCCTGTGACGCATCTAGCGGCCCTACAAGGCACCTCTACCCCTGAAACCGCAAAATGACTACTTGGCTTTTTGCGGGATGGTGATGTCGCTGATCACCTTGTCGACGATGCCGTACTCTTGAGCCTCTTTGGCGGTCATCCAGCGGTCGCGCTCCATGTCTTCGTGAACCTTTTCGATCTTCTGGCCGGTGTTTTTAGCCATGATCTCGTTCAGCAGCTTTTTGACGCGCAGGCTCTCGCGCAGGTCGATTTCCTGGTCGGTCACCTTACCGCGGGTGCCGCTCGATGGCTGGTGAATCATCACGGTGCTGTTGGGCAGCAAGAAGCGCTTGCCCTTGGTGCCGCTGCTGAGCAGGAAGGCGCCCATACTGGCCTGTACGCCGATGCCAACGGTTTGGATGTCGTTGGTCACAAACTGCATGGTGTCGTATATGGCCAGGCCGTCGTAGACGCTGCCGCCGGGGCTGTTGATGTAGAAGAAGATGTCCTTTTTGGGATCTTCGCTCTGCAAGAAAAGCAGCTGGGCCACGATCACATTGGCCGTGGCTTCATTGACGTCGCTGCCTAAGAAGATAATGCGCTCCTTTAGGAGCCGGGAATAAATGTCGTAGGCGCGCTCAAAGCGGCCTTCGCTTTCGACTACGGTTGGGATTAGTACGCTCATATCAAGTACCTCGCTTTCGGTACTTCTATTGTAGCTCGTTAGCACTCGGCATGCAAGAGTGCTAACTTGTGTCTCTATAAGCGCTGCACTTGCCGGCCATGCTCCAGCTGGTCCAATCGTATCCTGTCTATGGCCTTTGCGATACCCGCACCTAGACTTCTGCGCACCTGGCTACTATGTACTTCATCCTCGACGTCTATCGCCAGGCAGCACAAGAGAGATAGAGCCTCAACAGCAGCAGGATAACCGGAATCAAGCGCAAGCTCATTGGCTAATGTACTTACCTTGTGGTATAAAGACCAATCATACGTCGCGCCCTGTCCGAGCCTACTACGTGCAGTGAGGAACCGATCCGTGCAAAACCGTGCCAATTCCTGCACCCCATCAAAATAGTCTAAACCGTCACCGTGGCGTAACAGCTCCTCCGTATTGTCGAACCAACCACCCAGTTCCGGAGACAAATCGGCATTACTTACTGGCGCTGACATACTCGGACAACTTGGCGATCGTTTTCTCGGTCAGCAGACGGCTGCCCAGCTCGCGGCGGTTTTCGGGCTTGCTGAGCTCGGCTTGCATCTGCTTGTCGGAATATTGGCGCTTTAGCTGCGCGATGCGCTCGTCTAGCTCGGCGTCAGTAACGGTGACCTTTTCGGCCTCGGCCACTTCACCCAGCAGCAGGCCGGTCTTTACCCGGGCTTCGGCTTGCTCGCGCAGACCCTCACGGTGCTGCTCGTCGGTCTTGCCTTCGGCAGCCAGGTGTTCCTGCCAGGTTTGGCCGCGGTACACCAGGTTACGTTTTTCCTCGGCCTCCATGTGGTCGATTTCGTCGTCGATCAGGCGAGCCGGGATGTCGGCCTTGGTCTTGCTAGCCAGTGTCTCGAGCAGTTCGTTCTCGAACGCACGCTGCGCCTGGGTGTCCTTTTCGGCCTGAATCTGCTTTTTGATGTCGGTCTTCAGATCAGCCAGCGTCTTGAACGGCCCAACCTTGCCGGCGAACTTGTCGTCCAGCTCTGGCAGGACGATTTCGCGCACCGTCTTAGCGGTTACGGCAAAGCTGACCTTTTTCTTTTGCAATTCCTTGGCGCCGTAGTCGGCTGGGAATGTAATATCAAACGTCTTGCTGCCACCCGCCTTTAGGCCGACCAACTCGGGTTCAAAACCAGGGATAAATGCGTTGCTGCCGATGACTAGCGGGTAGTCGGTGCCGTCAGCACCAGCAATCGCCTCTTTGGTCTTGGCGTCCACACCCTTGAAGTCGATGACCACTTCGTCGCCATCTTTGGCAGCGCGTTCCACGTCCTTCTTGGTGCTGTCGCGGCGGGCCAGGTCGGCCAGCACAGCCTCGACGTCTGTGTCGGTTGCAGCCTCGGTCTTCTTGGCCACCTTGATCTTCTTGTAGTCCGGCAGCGTGATGGCGCCCACTACTTCTACCTCAGCCTTGAACTCCAGCGTACTAAACGGCACGAACTTGGTGATATTGATCTCCGGCTGAGCAACGGGGCGGAGCTTTTGCTCCTGCGCGGCGTTAAAGTAGAGGTCGTTTAGGGCGTGATCCAAAAAGCGGCTCTGCACGGCCGACGGATCGACGTTCTTTTCGACCAGCGCGGCCGGTGCGTGGCCCTTGCGGAAGCCAGAGATGTTTAGGTCTTTGGCCAGATCGCCCAGCACGTGTGCTTTGGTGCGGTCCAGAAACGCCTGGTCGGCGGTAACAGTTAGTTCAACTTTGGTAGGAGATAAATTCTTGAGAGTAGTTTGCATAGTGCCATACTGTAACAGATACGGCGACAGATTACCAGAGTCGCGAGACCAGGAGCGCACTAAAGACTACTGCCCAGGCGGCCTCAACCCAGATGTACTGTGGCCCGGTACGCCACTGCACCCAGGAGTGCAGCCGCAGGAACCAATTCAGCCGCGGCAAGTCATGCCCGGTACGCCGGACGTGCAAGAAGCGCGGAATCCAGAACAGATCGGAGCTGGTCGCCAAAAAGGCGCAGACAGCCGCCAGCAGCCAGTGGTGCGGGTGCGCCACAGCCAGAACTAGCACCAGCAGCACACACAGCGCACCACCAATCACCAGCTGCTCACGGACCAGCTGCTGCGACCCAATCCGCTCTAGCTCGGGTTCGGGCTGGTCGTAGTGCGGAATGGCGTCGCACACCAGATGCGACAGAAACGCCAGCGGCAACGCCAGCAGCGGGTTGCTGATGGTCAGGCCAATGAGAGCGCCTGTCAGAGCATGGTTGGGCGCGGTCATTGGCTCTCCTTGCCCTCTTTACAGCTCGTCGTCGGCCGACAGGGCCGGGCCTGCGTCGGACTGGCGACGATCTTTGACGGTACTTACGATACGCTCTAAGCCATGCACCTCCTCGGTACCTTCAGCCAGATCACGCAGTTTGAAGCGATTGTCGGCCAGCTCGGCCTCACCGATGAACAGCGCGTAGCGGATGCCCTTTTTGACCGCGGTTTTGATCTGCTTGTCCAGCTTGCGGCCAGTGCTATCCACGGCCACATTCAAACCCATACGGCGCAGGTCAGCGATCACGGGCTGGGCTTTTTCGTAGGTGTTGGCACCAATTATCGCCACGTAGACGTCGGCCTCGGGTCGCAAGGCGGGCAGCAGCTCGTGGCTTTCCAAGAAGTTTTGTAGCGTCACATCGCCCATACCGAACCCAACTGTTGGCACCGGATCAACCCCAAACAGGCCGACCAAACCATCGTAGCGGCCACCACCGAACATGCTCCGGTTGTTATCGGGGTGGTTATCAAACACCTCGAACACAATGTCCGTGTAGTAGTCAAAGCCACGCATTAGCGTGATATCGAACTTGTAGTTGGCCACACGTGACTCTTCCAGCAGGCTAATGAGCTGCCGCAGCTGCAGTACCGACGGTTGCGACCGGAAGTCTTCTGGCAGATCATCGAGCGATTGCACCGCCAGCAACTGCTGTAGTTTTTCTGTCACGCCATTGTCGCGCTGGGTTGGCGTCAGCAATGCATCGGCCTGCGCGTCAAAGACCGCTCGGTCCAGTTTTTTGATGCGGTCAATCAGGCGGATGAGTGTGCCGCGCTGTGTGGCATCCAACCCCAGGTAGTCGCCGAACAGTTGATCAACCAGTTTTCGGCTGTTGATGAGGATAGTGTACGAACCCGGCTTGGCGCCGTAGCTGCGCAGGATCTGGTCGGCTACCATGATAATTTCGTGGTCAGCCTCGATGCCCTCGACGCCAAAGATATCGACGTTCAGCTGCCAGTGCTCGCGCAGCCGTCCGCGCTGCGGCCGCTCGTAGCGCCACAGGTTGGGGATACTATACAGACGCACCGGGTACGCCAGCTCTTGGCGCTTGGCAGCTACCATGCGGCTGACCGTCGGCGTCATCTCCGGACGAATCACCACCTTGCGGCCGCCACGGTCTTCGAACAGATACGTCTCATCATTCACCATCTCTTGGTTGCTCTTGGCCAGGTACAGCTCAATTGGCTCCAGAATCGGCGCATCATACTCTTCGTAACCAAAGCGTTCGCTCACCTCCCGCATCTTGCGGAACATGTACTTTTGCACGCGCTTGTCTTCCGGGTAAAAGTCCCGGGCGCCTTTGTAGGGTTGGATTGAAAGTGCCATATTGGCCTCCATTATACCTTAGGAACGGAGCAACTGAAGAGTTTACTCTTTAGTTGCGAGTACCGCTCGGTATATCGTTCACGATATACCAGTGATTTTGTTGAGTAAGCCGCCGAAGTTGTACGGCGTGTAGCCATCACCGATGAATATGGGGTAGGCCGGGCTCTGCACACCCAAGGCCTGAGCCAGCTCCGGCGTGATAGCCTGGAAGGCACGCAGGTCTTTATCGCGCAGTTGCAGACGGTCGCGGTCTTCGGTAGTGATGCGGTACGCAAACCGATACAACTCCAGATTGGTCGCCTTGGGCAGCGATCGCTGTTGCGCCAGCTTGGCAATGGTCCGTACCCAAGTCTTGGCGTCCATACGTTTGCTAGACAGGCTGATCTCCACAGAGATGCAGTTGGGCGCATACTTATTCAAACAGTCGTAGTCGGCCACAATCACCCGCTTCAGGTCCAGCCAACCGCTAGCATCATAGAGCAACGGAGCGGCTGTGGCACCCACGAACGTACAGTCGTTATCCGGGCAGTGCGTGTTGTGGAAGTCCAGCACCAAATCATAGCCCTCGCAGGCCCGCAACACTTCGGCTGCGCGCCTGGTTTCGTAGTTATCGCTTGCTAGATCGCCCGGAAAACTCCGGTTCAGGTCCGTGCTTACGAACCGCTTGTCGGCCTTGATAGCCATCTCGTTGGCAAGCAGTGTGTCCACATCGGGACGGGACCGCTCACGCAGTAGCCGCACCACCTCAATGCCAAGCGGCTCATTGCCGTGCATGCCACCGATTACTAATATCTTCATCGTATTAACTCCTCAGTTTGATCGTTTGATATAGGGTATCGAACTAGCTGCTTGAGTATCGTTACGCACCCATTGGTTAGCGGTTGGGCTACGGTGCTAGCAACTGCTTGATACGCTGGGCTGGCGTTGCTCACCGCAAATTGGTCGGCCACATCATCGCCCACGTAATCGCTCATGGAATTGCCCACCATCACGCAACGCGCCAGACCCGCGGCCTGCAACAGCCGCTGGACACCGGCACGTTTGGTTACACCGCGGCGCGAAGCTATGAGTAGCCCGAATGATGGGTTGTAGTCTTCGTCGACTGCATCGAACTCCGGTAACAGCGGACGACAATCTGCAACGACCGCCTCCGCCAGCGGATTATCGATGCGCAGCTCGCCATCTGGCCCGACTCGGCGCACAAAGAAGCGCAGCGAACAAAGGCTTACGTCGTTCAGTAGCAGAACTGGCTCGCCGGGCTTACCAAAACGCAGACCATTCCGTAACGCTTCGGTAGGATTGCCCCGCCACAGCGCAATGTTTTGTTCTGCCACGTATCCCAAGATTCGCTCTTTGGCCGCACTCACCGCTGCCGCATCAGCCGTCGCAAACACTGGCTCGCCGTCTATCTCGACCACAGCGCCTTTCTCTGCCACAATGGGGCCATTCATGCCCAGCCGGTCCCGCCACAGGCGCAGGTACTCGTAGGGACTATCGGAATTCAGGCCAACCGTCCAACCGGCCGCCTGAGCTTGCTCAATTGCAGCGTATATACCGTCGTCTGTCACCCGGTAGCTGCTGTCGATCAGCGTACCGTCCATGTCAAACAGCACTAATCTTTCGCCGAAGCTCATGGCAGCCTCCCCTCAAAGATCGCTTGGAACAGACTGTCAGCAACTGCTTGCGGGTCACGCACCTTCGTGGCAATCGTGCAGACGGGGTTCTGGTCGTCCAACAATGTCATGCCCCGCACCGGACGATCCGTGGTTACTCGAATGCCACTCTCTCGCCAACCGGCGTACTCGGGATAGAACGCCAGGAACACGGCAAGCGGATCGTACAACTCGTTGCCTGTTTTGTAGCGCCCATTATCGTAGCCAGCTAGCAGCAGGCGCTTCAGCCAGCGATTCAATGGGGAAGTTTCGGGGATGGACTCGACAGTCGAACGCGACCAGCTCACATCAAACGCCACTTCCGCCGGCACCACCGTCGTTTCGATGTTGCCGCAGTTTTCGAACACCCAGCTGGCCGCATCTGCGTCCATACGCACATTTAGCTCGGCCGGGTTGCCGTTTTCGGTCAGGCGATCAAACAATCCGCCCATGATGAGCAGCTGTTTAATCCCGCCCGCTTGCAGCAATTGTTTTATGTCGGTGAACGTCGCTAACGAGATGATCTGTTGGGGTGTAGTCGGGCCCGTAGCCAGCACACTAGACGAAGTGCCCGACTCTGGCCGTATGTCCCACAAGCCGTTGTTGCCCTGTTTGCCATCAATCCAGGGCCCATTCGCGCCCCCCTTCAGCGGTCGGGTGGCACCAGTCCGGCACTGCCAACTGCCTTCACTCACGCTGGCAAAATCACGCGCATTCTGCGCCGTTGCCCCCGCCGGCATATTGCCGTACGTCGCCACTAGTGTTTTGGCGGCCGTCGGCAATAGCCGGTCCAGGAGTGCCAGTGCCAGCAGATCGTCCAGGCCGGGGTCTGATACTACCGTAATATCCGGTATATTTGTCGTTTGCCAGGTTTTCATGCCCGTGCCCTCCCTACTGCATCGATAAAGGCCTGCGCCTTATCGCCGTAGCACGCTTTGGCTAGGTCTTGCAGTCGCTCCGGGTTGGCTTGCAGCGTGCTCAGTGAGTTCATCGGCGGAACATTGCCACTCACCTGGGTATATTTAGCCACGCAGCGGACATCTTCCAAGCCGGTGACACCTATGGCACGGAGTGTCGACCTGCTCTTGAACAGCAATCCGACGAGCGCTGTTTCGGCAGTCGGGTTCGTTACCTTGTTGGCCTCTTCGAGCCTCCGCCCGCTCACAGCCAGATCGTCAACCAGAACCGGTCGGAAAGCAAAGCATTGGGGCTCGACCTCCAACCATCGATAGGCACGATCACGGTTAAAGGCGCGCGTGGCGATCTCCATAGCGGGTGCTGCCGGATTGATGCGTCGAGCAAAACCGGCACCGCTCGTACCAACGCCCACTATACGGGCGCGCTCGCCTTCGCTGAGCAGCTCGGCAGCACGAGCAGCTACGAGCCCTAAATCAACACAGATGAAGCGACCTCCTCGCCGCCCTCGCGACGCGCTGCAACGCATAGTCGTCCTCGGGCGACACCGCATCGCATAGCAGCACGTTGACGTTAACGGGCAGCTGCATGATGTCTGTTTGGCCTTCTTGTATGAAGGTATTGAATTCTGAAGTGTTAGTTACTAATTGCATATTATTTCTCCAAAGTTAATTCGTTAGATGTACAACAAAAACGCCGGAGCTTGTGTCCGGCGTTTTATATTCAAGAATGCAACAAACTAACCGACAAGCTCCGGCAGAATATGCAGATGATGCTGGTTAGTTATTGCGAACATGGGATATATTATACCACTTATGTCAAGACCCGTGCAAGCGCGGCTATTTTAGGCGTTCCAGCACCCCTTGTCGCTTGACGATATTCTTGTAGTCCCACTGGATATTGCGGGCTTTGTCCAGCCAGCGCTGCAGGTCTCTGACATTGATCTGGTCGGCACTGGCATAGCGCGCCTGAGCCGCCTTGAACGTGCCCTCTGGCTTGAGGCCAGGCTCGTCGAAAGATTGGCCGCTCCAGAACAGCAGCTGCACGCTCTCCTTGAGCACGGAATAGCCCGCCACGGGATTGCCGTCCAGGAACCAGACCGGGGCGCGGTGCCAGACTTTGCTTTCGGCTTCGGGCAGCGCTTTGTCGATCTCGTCGGCCAGCAGCTGGCAGATGGCCTGGTTTGCGCCAGTCTGCGCCCCGTTATAGTCAATAATTGTCTGGTTCATTTTGCCTCAGCAGACGGGCCAGCCGGGTCCATCCACAATACTTCCCACTGGTGACCATCCGGATCGGCAAAGCGATCGGCGTACATCCAGCCGTGATCTTCAGCCTCTTTGTAGCGGCTGCCGCCGTTAGCCAGCGCCAGGCTTACCAGCTCGTCCACTTTTTGGCGACTTTCGACTTCAATCGCGTTGAGCACCTGAGTGGTCGTGCCGTCGGCGATTGGCCGATCGGTAAAGGTCTGGAAGAATTCGGGCAGCAGCAACATCGCAAAGATAGTGTCGCCCAGCACCAGCGCCAGTGCCTTGTCGCCGCTAAACTGTTCGTTGAACGTAAAGCCTAGCTTGGTCCAAAACTCCCGCGTCTTGGCCAGATCGGTAACCGGTAAGTTAACGTAAATTGCTTTGATCATGTATTCCCCCTTTTACTAAAGTGTAGCATGC
>CAZRWV010000026.1:0-10745 GCA_964603965.1 uncultured Candidatus Saccharibacteria bacterium | reverse complement strand
ACCATCGTCGTCAAAAACTATGGGCACCTTGGCATCATCCGGTGGTATATCAGGCATTTCACTGAGCTATTGGATCTTGCGGAACAGTCAGTCAGCAAGGCAGGTGTAGTATACTTTACAGGTAAAGAGGTACATCGATGAAAGTCATTATTCAGATCCCGTGTTTGAACGAGGAAGAGACCCTGCCGCTGGTGATGGCGGACATGCCCAAAAGCATTCCTGGAGTGGACGTCCTGGAATACCTAGTCTTTGATGACGGCTCCACTGACCGCACCATCGAAGTGGCCAAAGAGCTGGGCGTGCACCACATCGTGACGCGCGAATGGATGGGGCTGGCACGGACGTTCCGTGACGCCACTGATTATGCGCTGGAGATGGGCGCCGATATCGTCGTGAATACCGACGGCGACAACCAATATCCGCAGGGTCGGATTCCCGACCTGGTCAAACCGATTCTGGAAGGCAAGGCCGAGATTGTGATTGCCGACCGGCAAACCAGCAAGATCGCACATTTCAGCCCCGCCAAAAAGCTTTTGCAGCGGTTTGGCAGCTGGGTGGTCAACAAGGCCGCCGGCACCGACATTCCGGATGCACCCAGCGGTTTCCGTGCTTACTCCAAGGCGGCGCTGCTGCGCATGAACATCATTACGCCGTTCAGTTACTGCATGGAAACGACCATCCAGGCGGGTAATAAGCGTATTCCTATCGTCAGCGTCCCGGTTGAAACCAATGCCAAAACCCGCGAATCGCGGCTGTTCAAGAGTAACTGGGAACATGTGTTCAAGTCGATGAGCGCCATCATCCGCGCCTACGTCATGTACCGCCCGTACGTAGTAGTGGGCACTGTGGGCGCAACCCTGGCCGTGATCGGCATAATTCCGTTCATCCGCTTCCTGATTCTGTTCTTTACCGAGCACCGCCCCGGCAATCACCTACAGTCGCTGATCTTTGGCAGCGTGGCCCTGATGGGCGCGTTCCTGACCCTGGCACTGTCGGTCATCGCCGACTTGCTCCGCACCAACCGCATTCTGCAAGAAGAGATGCTCGAGCAAATCCGTACGCAACGGTTTGGGGCAGCACGGAAGATCGCGAAATAACATGAAGCCACTATTCCAGAAACCCGACGCGTTCCTTGTAAAAGTCCCGTCACTGGACGAAGGCCTTAAGTTTTATGGCGAAACACTGGGTCACAAGTTGCTCTGGCGGCACGAGACCATGGCCGGGATGGCTATGGGTGACAGCGACACAGAGCTGGTTCTATCGACTACCAACAATCCCGAGACGGATATTTTGGTCGAGTCGGTAGACGACGCCGTGCACCAAATTGTGCAAGCCGGCGGCACGATTGTTTTGGAGCCGGAGGACATACCGGTCGGCAAGGTCGCGGTTGTTAAAGACCCGTTTGGGAATGTGCTCACACTGGTCGACCTGACAAAAGGACACTTCGATACCGACGAGTCGGGTTTTGTGATCGGCATCAGCAAAAAGTAATTATTCGCTAGCCGCTTCAGCCGGCGCCAAGCGCAGCCGCTCATTGCGGCGGCGTACGACTTGTACGAGCACGTTCACGACGGCGAGCGCAGCCACGCCGCCCACTACGGTTTGCAGATACAACCGACGATTGACCGTAGCGACATAGCCAGCGTACGTACCAGCTGTGTCGGTGCCGGGCTTAAAAACCACTGTTCGCAGGTGCGACTGGTAGGCAGCTTGGGCTCGTGTGTAGCCAAGATGCGCAACGCCGACACCAAGCAAGCAAAGCGCCGCAAACATCAGCGACACGGTCAGCCAAAAATCAGCTGAGCGAGTGCGCATGTGCTATAGCTCCTCCGCCTGCGGCCGCTCTAACAGCAGCGGCTCCACGCTCGGCGCGTTGTCGGCAATCTTCACGACGTCCTTGTCGATTTTCTTCAGTTCTTTGTGGGCATTGTTGAAGTGATTGACGGTGGTGCCAAGCGAGCCGCCCAGCTTTTGCATCAACGATTCGTACGCAGCGATGTGGCGGCCCAGCTCGCCCACGCGCAGCTGAATGTCTTTGGCTTGCTCTTCGATCTGTAGCGCCCGCAAGCCCTGCATCACTGTCTGTAAATAGGCCATAAATGTTGTAGGACTTACAATGATTACGTTCTTTTCGCGGAAGGCGTATTCCACCAGGTCGCGCGCGCTGGTATTAGTAGTGCCAACTTTGTTGACCAGCAGATCGTAATAAATCGCCTCGGACGGGATGAACATAAAGGCATAATCCATGGTGTTTTCGGCCGGGCGGATGTATTTGGAGGTTTCGTCGATGCGGCCCTTTAGGTCGGCCTTGAAGGCTTTGGCCAGAGCTTCTCGCTCTGTTTTATCTTTGGATTCTACCAGACGGTTGTAGTTTTCGAGTGAGAACTTGCTGTCCACCGGCAGCAGCTTGCCCCGATCGAGTACGATCACCGCATCCACGGCTTCGCCGTCTTTGAACTTGTACTGTGATCGATAGCCGTCCGGCGGCAGCACACCGCGCAGCACTTGGTCCAGGTAATATTCGCCCAGCACGCCGCGCTGCTTGGGGTTCTGCAGAACGTTTTGGAGCGTTTTGAGCTCGTCGGCCACGTCGACTACGCGCTTGTTGGTGTCATCCAGCTTGGTCAGCTTTTCGGTGACTTCGGCGATGATCCTGCTGCTAGCCGCAAACTGCTTTTGGATGCTATCGCGCATCAGCTCCTGGTTTTTGTCGAGCCGCTCGTTCAGCTGGTGCTGCATGCCATCTTTGAGCTTGCCGATGTCTTCGCTGAGCGCCCGCAGGTCCTCTTTGAGCAAGAGTGCGTTGCCGTTGTCGGCCGGCGGCCGAAGCTGGCCGCGCAGTACCACCGCAAGCAGCGCCAACACGAGCACCCCCAGCACTATCACGGCTATTATCATACCGCTTATTGTACCATTCTAGGCGAACTGGGTGACCACAAACATAAACGCCGCGCCGAGCACCGTCAGCCCAATCGTCACGTACGACGAATGCCGGCTGTGCGCCTCGGGCAGGATTTCGCTGGCGCCGATGTAGAGCAAAAAGCCAGCAAAGAAGCCCAGGTAGAGCGTGAGACCGCCGGCACTGACATGCACAAACGTACCGACCAGTGCACCGAGCACCGGCGCAATCGCGTCCACCAGCAGCAACATGACCGCTCGGCGGCGACTGTTGCGGTTAACGAGCATCAATGTAACGGTGTTCAATCCGTCCGAAAAGTCGTGTGCAATCACGGCGACGGCTACTGCGACGCCGACGGCCGTACCGGCCTGAAAGCCCAGCCCGATGCCCAGACCGTCCAAAAAGCTGTGGCCGCTGAGCGCCAGCGCACTGGCAATACCAACGTGCGGATGGTGATGCACTTCGTATTCCCGCTCCTGCGTATGGTGGATCAGGATCGACTTTTCGATGATGTGGAACAGCAAAAAGCCGCAGACGAGCGCAATCATGGCGCCGCGTGCCGTGATGCCATGGCCCAGCGATGCGAAAATCTCGGGCAACAGATCGAACGCCACCACGCCGATGACCACGCCGGCCGTAAAGCCAAGCAAGCGGTGCAGTTGGTCGCGATTCTTGAGGCCGGCCAGCCCGCCGAGCAGCGTCGAGAAGAATGTACCGGCTGCGAGTAGAACGGGAAGCATACAGCCAGCTTACTGCCTGGGGCCGCTTACTGCAAATCTATCGCAACTAAATGGTATAATTGCAACATGGACCCGTTAGAGAAGCTACAAAGGCTACTGAAGACGGAAGGACAAAGCCTGACGGCGGCCCGCCGGAACGTGTTCAAGGCACTGCTGTATCAGGAGCCGCTGAGCATGCGCGAGCTGGTGGAGCGCTGCGAAGGCGCCGACCGAGCAAGCGTCTACCGCACAGTAGCCCTGTTCGAGAAGTTGGGCATTGCCCAGCGCCTGCAGACCGGCTGGAAGTACAAAATCGAACTGGCCGGCGTGTTTCACGACCACCACCACCACGCCACCTGTCTGGTGTGTGGGCGCACCGAGGTGCTGCCCGAAGATTCAGCCATAGAACGACACCTGCGGCAGCTAGCCGAAGGCGTGGCCTTCCGGCCCGAAAGGCACCAAGTGGAACTGCAGGGTTACTGCCGTGAGTGTCAGGGACTGCTACAAGACTAGACGCCATTCTCACGCTCTGGCCGTGCGACTCCGGCGAGAGGCAGAGCGCGCGGCGGCGCGGCGGGCGGCCGCACGCGAGGCTACTCGGCGGGCAAACGGCGGTGAGGCGGTTCGGCGTTGGGTCTGACGCCCGGGCCGAACATCCTGCGCTTCCAGCCACTGCAGTGTATAATCCGCTACCTCGCGCCAGCCTTTGTCGATCGTCAGCGAGTGTCCGCGATCCGGCCACTCTTTCAGGTCGGTGACAGCTGGTGATTCACGGTACAACTCGCGCACGATGCGCGTGGTTTGGGGCGGGACCGTGTGGTCAACATCGCCGGCCATCAGCAAGAGCGGCGCGCGATCTTTGCGTACGTCTACTCTGCTTTCAGCGTGGGGGTTCAGGTTGGCCAAGGCCGCCTGCCACAGCGGTTTGCCCGGCGCTGGAATCGCGTATTCGTAATACAGCTTGGCGGCCTCGTCCTCGCTCAGCGCATTGGCAAAGCCATAGCGGAACTGCTTGGGCTTGAGATTCACCGCTCGATAGGCGGTGAATGGGCTGCGCAGCACTGGCAGCGACGCGCGCAGTTGCACGAATGGCACCGGAATCACCCCTTTGATCGGTGCCGGGTCAATCGCCACGGCAGCAGACACCAGGTCCCGATCAAGTAACTCCTGGGCAATCAGCCCGCCGAACGAATGTCCTACCACCGCCGGTTTAACCGGCAGCCGTTCGATCAGGTAGGCGTAGTGATCAGTCACCTCGCCAATCGTCTGCTCTACCATAAACTCCGGATGCCGGCGAGCTTCGTCAATGCTGTCCGGGAAGTCCGGCCAACCCGGCGCCTGCGCCGCGTAGCCTTTGGCAGCAAAATAATCGACCCACGGCTGCCAGCTGCTGGCGTGCAGCCACAGGCCGTGGATGAACAGCACGGACGTTCGGCTGGTGGATGACGGTCGCTTTTTCATACCGCCCCACTATGCCAAACCCGTCACACGGCCTCCATTAGATTCTTTACTGCAGCGACATTCTCAAAAAGAACAGACTGGGCGGCAAACAGCCCTTTCAAAACGTCCCGCGGCACCTCGACCCTACAATCGCGTATAAACCTGCCCGGCAGCAACCATTTCGCTCGCCAGCATCTGCTCCAACAAGTCAAACCGCTCCTTGGCCTGCGCAATCTCTAGGTATTTGTAATAGGCACTACGCCGCTCTTTAGTAATGATGGGCGGAACGAGCCCGTGTTGCAAGGCCAGCGCAAACAGTATCAGCCGCCCCGTGCGGCCGTTGCCGTCGCTAAACGGGTGTATCTGCTCAAACTCAGCGTGGGTACGGGCAAGCAGTCCGATCGGATCGGTCGTTTCCTCGTTCAGTTGGTTGCACAGATTTTCTATGAGCTCCGGAATCTTTATAAAATTCGCAAGCGGCACATGTACGCCGGCAATGCGTACGCTATGGTTGCGCCATATACCCGCATTGCTGATGATTCCGCTCATCAACCGCAGGTGTATATCGCGAACGATTTCAGACGTCCACCGGATCTTTGTATCGCGCACCAGCACGTCCAGCAGAAAGTTCATCGCCACCTGATGATTGATGGCTTCGCGCTGCTCCGTCTGGGTGCGGTTGCTCAGGATTTTATTATCAAACAACACCTCTTCCACATCACTCAACGTCATAGTTGAGCCCTCTATGGTGTTCGTGTGATAGGTTAGGTTCAGCGTAAGTGCGTCCAGCCACTCATGGTTGGATACCAGCTTTTTTGCGGTAAGTTTGTACCGGACAGCTTCGGCCTTCAGGTCGCTCAGCATGCCCGGGTCTACTGTATCGGCACCCAGTATTTCGACCGCAACGGTATCTATCGCCCGCTTATTGGCTTCTCGTTGGGGCTTGCTCTTGCCATTAATCCAGCTGTTAAGCGTAGGGAAACTAACGCCCAGTTTATTGGCGAGTACTTCCTGCGACCAGCCTGACGCACCTACTATCCGTTGCAGTACTGTTTGGTAGTCCATAAGCATATGCTACATAACTTTATAAAGTTAGTCAACGCTTTATAAAGTTATAGCCCAACCGGTCCGGCTGATTATGCTATACGCCCGCCAGCGGGATTTTTTATACTTCGCACCACCACAATGTACTAGACTACCCGTATTGACGGAGGGTAGCCCATGAGCACGATCAATCAGGATTTTACTGGTAAACGCGACGCGCGCCGGCGGCTGCCGCCCGGGCAGAGCGAAGTCACGCGCTGGCCTGTGCTAACATACGGACCCACGCCGCACGTTGACACGGCAACATGGACGCTCACCATCGACGGTGAGGTCAACAAACCGATCACATTAGATTGGCAGCAGTTCAACAAGCTACCCAAGACCACGCTTGTTACCGATATTCACTGCGTAACCCGCTGGAGCCGCTTGGGCATGGAATGGGAGGGTGTGACCATCGACGAACTAGTCGCCCAAGCCGGCGGCATGACTGAACGCGCACGCTTTCTGATCGCCACCAGTCACGGCGATTACACCACCAACCTGCCCCTGGCCGACGTGATGGACGAGCAAGCCATGGTGGCCACGCACGCCCACGGCGAACCACTCACGGCCGAACACGGCGGCCCGGCACGGCTGTTTGTGCCGCACCTGTATTTTTGGAAAAGTGCCAAGTGGGTGCGCCAGCTGACGCTGACCGCCGAAGACCACCCCGGCTTTTGGGAAGTAAACGGATACCATAACTATGGCGACCCCTGGCGTGAACAACGCTACGATACCGACTGACGGTACGTGGTACGAGGCCGAGCTGGTGCAAGTGCGCTCAGCGGCATATGAGGTCAAAACCTTTACCTTCCGGCTGCCGCACCCGGTGCAGCACTTGCCCGGCCAGCATTACGAACTCCGCCTGACTGCGCCAGACGGCTACCAAGCCGCACGCTTGTATTCGGCGGCATCGGCCGCCAATGGCAGCGATCTGCTAGAACTCACGATTGCACTGTCACCCGAAGGCGAGGTAACCCCCTACCTGCACGATCACCTAAAACCCGGCGACCGTTTGGAAATCCGCGGCCCGCTTGGCCGATCCTTCGTGTGGGACCCGGCCGGCACCAAGCCAGTGCTAATGTTGGCAGGCGGCGTGGGCGTGGTGCCACTGCGCTGCATGCTGCAAGCCCATGCCCAGGCGAAGTCGTCCGCGATGCTACGACTGTTGTACAGCACCCGCGCCGAGCGTGACATTGTATACAGCGATGAATTACTCGACGACCCGCGTGTAATGATCGCCCTCACCCGCGAATGGCCCGATGATTGGCAAGGCATCATGGGCCGCATTATGCGCACCAACGTACGCAGCGTGCTGGATATGCTGTCCGGACACCCAATGTGCTACGTCTGCGGCATGACCAGTTTTGTGGAAGCAGCCAACGCCCTACTACTGGACGTCGGCGTGCCGCCGATGAACATCAAGGCCGAGCGGTTTGGGTCGTAAGCCGCACCTGCAGGAGCTAATAGGCTACAATAGTACTGCAAAGCGTATGAGACAGACCATCGACCACCTGATACTCGTTCCCGGCCACGCTCCTTTTAAGGACTCAGTGGAGACCGTTCCAACGGACACAGCGCAAGACGAACACTGGGTCCTGCAATCGTTCCAGCAAGGCGAACCGCTGTACTACATAGAGCACATCCGATCGGGGGTTGAAGAGTTGGCGCACACTCCGAACGGTTTGCTGCTGTTTTCCGGCGGCAGAACTCGAGCCGAAGGCGGCCATTGGAGCGAAGCGTCAACGTATGCGGCAATCGCAGAGCACAATCGATACTGGGCAAACGATCAGAGTAGGTTGCAAGAACTTACAGCAAGAATCGCCCTAGAAGAATACGCCCGCGACTCATTCGAAAACCTCCTGTGCGGCCTGTACCGCTTTTATCAGCTTCTCGGTAAGTATCCCGTGCACATCACGGTGGTTGGCTGGCAATTCAAGGCGGAGCGATTCCAGTTCCATGCCAAAACGCTCGGCATACCACCAGAATGTTTCACCTATATTGGCCGCAACAACCCCGTGGATGCAGAAGGCACGACCGCAGGCGAAGCACGAGCCCTGGCCCAATTCCAAGCCGACCCCGAAGGCGCACACAGCCCACTGGCCGAAAAACGGCAAGAACGCAATCCGTTTGGGCTGCCCGACCCGTACACTGACTGTCCGCCGATACACATCGAACGACCGTAAATAATCCGGACGGTTTGGCGTTTCCCGCGGTAAAATGATATAAAAGTAGAATGAACCCCGAAGAACTACGAAACCTACCCGTTCCAGACCTGCTAACACTGACGCAGACTAATGTTACGCGAGATCCGAATCAAGATTATACAATAGCTACACTCGCCTACGAGCTGGCGGAAACGCCGGCACAAAAAGGCATAGCCGCAAGACAAGCGGGATTTAGGGCCGAACAGGCAAACAAAGGTGATGCGGTGGTAGAGGTGTGGTTTAATAACTCCAGAGCTGCACTCACCTCGGACGAGCCACCAATACGGCGCGAGCTAATTGCCACATACTTATTAGAAGGTCGCGCTTTTGCGCTGCGGGTAGCGCGGCGAGACCCCTCCAGGGCAACCAAAGCCGTCACTCTTGCCGGCAAAGCCAGCCTGGCGTTCGAACATAGCGAGATGATACTACAAGAGCAACACAAACACGGGCGGAGTTGGGACCGTTTTGGCACCATGCTTGCCAGGCACCGTGCCGCCCATGAGGCCATGAATGGACGCGCCGGTTTGGCGGCTACAACAGCCATGCATGGGCTATGGCGAGCTGTGCGCGCTAAAAGACAAGGCACCCCGGAACCACACGTTGCATTCGTAGCGAAACACGTCACCACCAACGCTCTGGCTGGTATTTTGGCACTTAGCAAATCTTTGGAAAAGCTACCGAAGGTTGCTACTTTGCGCCAACGGCTTGCGCTACGATTACTGGGCTGAGAGTTCCGCCCGGCGCCGGTACTGCACCGAGCTAACGATCGATGCACCAATTACACCCACACCGATGAGGCCCGGGATGTATTCGGAAATTTCCCAGATGATACTGGCCAGCAAAATAAGCGCTAGGATCAGCACTGTGTAGTGTGCGCCGTGCTCAATAAAGCGGTAGTTGCCGAGCGCGTGGCGGCGCACCATAAAGACCGTTAGCGAGCGCACCCACAGCGCGCCGATGCCCAGACCGGCAGCAATCAGCACCACATTGGTAGTAATCGCAAACGCGCCGATCACCCCGTCAAAGCTAAAGCTGGCATCCAGCACCTCTAGGTATACCAGACTGACAAGCGCTGCCACGCCGGTCTGACCGTACCCAGCCAGCTGCTTGGACCGCTTGGCTTGCATACGATCCAGCGCCCCGTTCACTGCCTGCAGCAACCAGTACGTACCCGCACCGAGCAGCCCGGCGGCAATCGTTTCGGACTCGTGCCCGTTCACCGGCAACAGCGCCACGCCCACTACCAACAGTAAAGCTGCAATCGGCGCGGCCGACCAGTGCGTAAACCGACTAAAGAACCGCTCAAGCCACGCCACCCACCGCACTTCGCGCTCGTCATCAAAAAAGAACGTCAGCGCCAGCATCAGCAGGAACGCCCCACCGAACGCCGCAATGCTGGCGTGGGCCTGCTCCAGATGGTGCGCGTATTGGTGCGGATGATGCAGCGCCAGATCGATTACCGTGCTCCAGCCCAGGCCGGCCGTGATCATCACGATTACAATCGGGAACACCACGCGCATGCCAAAGATAGCCACCAGAATGCCTGCCGTCAAAAACAGCAGCTGCCACGGCTTGGCCAGTTTGCCGAGCACCTTGGCGTTTAGGATAGCGTTATCAAAGCTGAACGTCAGCTCTACCACCGCCAAAATGACCGTGACGAGTAGTGCTGCCGTACCCATGCCAAGCACCACACCCACCAGAATTGCCAGTGTAGCAATAGCCGAAAACGCAAAGATACGCAGCGGCGACTCTGCCCGGAGGAACGAAGTTTTCATCGACATCAGTATACCAGCCGGCTGCCTCTATAGCCACCGGCTGCGATGAAACACATAAACCACGCCCACTTCCAGTACCGCTATCAGCCCCAAAATGCCGGCAAACGCATAGTGCCAATGCATAAACGGCAGCGGCATGTTCATGCCCCACAGCCCGCCGATGATGGTTGGAATCGTCAAAAAAATCGCGATCGACGTCAGCCGCTTGAACGTATTGTTCAGGTTGGTGGTGGCGATCGCGTCGTACGCCTGGCGCATGTTGACGAGCGTGCGCAATCGGCCCTGCACCTGGGTGATAAGTTCGCTCGTGGAGCGCTCGATGTCTTCGATCATGTCGCGGTCTTCTTCGTACAGCCGCAGATACTTGCCGCTCATCAGCGATTTGAACAGCAGTCCCTGCGGCTGCAACGCGCTCAGGAACTCGTTCAGGTCTTCTTCTACCTCGATGATGCCCAGAAACTCCCGCGTACTAAGGCGCGATTGGCGCATCTGCCCGCGCAGCTGCAGAATCCGCCGGGCAGTTTTGCGCACCTGCGCTTCGTAGCTGCGGTTGATTTCCGACAGGATTTGCAGTAACAACTTGGTACGCTGCGTGGTAACAAACTCCAACTGGTCGTCGGTC
>CAZRWV010000025.1:0-10997 GCA_964603965.1 uncultured Candidatus Saccharibacteria bacterium | reverse complement strand
AGGTAACGTTGTCTAAAATGTAGCTGGTTAGACGATTATATGCGTCGTACGTGAATGTCTCGGTGCCGCGTAGCGACTGGCGCGACGCAAGACGGCCGTGACTGTCATACGTGCTGATAACTTGGCTGCCGTACACGTCTGTCGTAGTTGTGCTTCGCCCTAACAGATCCACTTGTGTGGTAGTCGTGCCCGTCACCGAATCGGTAGAGGATGTCGTCAGCGGATTGTTGTTCACGGCGTAATTGGTGCTAACCGTGCGGCCGGATCGGCCGGTGGCGGCCGGTACCACGTATTGCGTGATTCGGCCGCGAGTGTCATACGTGGCGCATGTCCAGTTGTCGCTATTCATCCGGCTGGCTACAATATTGCCTGCGCTGTCGTATACATATTCGGTCTTGACGCCTGTCTGGCTGCCTGCGCCGTCCGGATCCTGCGTAGTTGACGATTTGAGCATACCTGCTTGGCTCACCCCTGTGCTGCCGCTGACACACGGATTAGACTGAGTTTCGATCCCACCATAATATGCATAGCTAGTGGTGTTGCCGCCAGCTAGTGATTTGCTCGTGGGGCGAAGGTATCCAGACCCGGGCGTCTCATATGTCGCGGTTGTACTGATGGCCAGGCCCGCTGGGTCGGCAGTAGTGGTCTGCGCCAGGCTTAGTTCTGGGTTCGTGCCGTAATTCATGGCGGTGGTACTGTTGCCCAGCGTGGCATCGTACGCGGTAGTACTTGTCACCAAACTATAGTCGGGCGAAAAGTACTGTGCCACGTTTTGAGTTTCGGCGCCGCCGGGCGGGGTGGCATATAGTGCAAAATTGGCGTTGCCGGTCAGATGGTAGTAATCGATGGTCACACGTAACGGTTTGTTTGCCGTGGCGTTATTGTATGTGCCGGCGGGATGGTTACGTTCGGCGCCACTAGTCCAGTCGCCGATAACTAGCTGATCGTCGATATACATGCGCACACCATTGTCCGACCAAATGCGGAAATTCCAGCTACCGGTCACCGGCAGGCGCAGTTTGCCCGTCAGGCGCATACCCCAGTTGGTCGTTTTGCCGGGGATGGGCGAACCCGTACCAAAATTATTTGACACTTGAGCGCTATTGCCGCCGATATTGGTGCCGTGCTGTAGCGGCGCGCCGGTAAGGCTGGCGGTGCCGGTAGCGGTTGATACATTAAAGTAGGCTGCCGCCGGTCCGGTTATGTTGCCGTCGTAAGCTGTGCTAGTGTGCGGCACCTGGTTGGCGTAGGCAGCCAGCGGCTTATTGTTTGTGTCGAACCACGCTGCTGGCGCAGCCCCGTAACTGTCTGTTGGCCGATCGTCATCGTCGTATACGGTGGAGGTTTTGAGCCCTAGCGCGTCGGTTGTGCTATAGAGCAGATCCTTTGTATTATCCCATTGCTGCACGGTAGTATTGCCGGTTGCGTCCGTGACCTTGGTGGTCCGGAATGTGCTGTCGTATTCGACTTTGCGACTAAAGCCATTCGGTTCGGCATCGCCGGTGATGTGTTCGATGGTGTAGCTGCCCGCTGTGTTTATCGGTCCGTAAGTGAACGTTTGCTGTTGGCGTGTGTCGCCAGTGTTTGCCGATGGCGCGGTTATTGCAGTGGCCCGGCCTAGCGTGTCATAGCCGATAGTAGTAAAGGTCGCAGCGTCATTAGCCCGCACGCCTGCAGCCACCGCGTCCTCGGCTAGAGTGCTGCGTACGCCAGTAAGCATGCCGTTGACATCATACTGATAGGACGTGCGCTCATTGCCTGGCTTGACTACCAATGCTAATTGTATGGCGTGATTGGAGCTGGTTCCGAAATCCGCGTAATAGTAGCTGGTAGTTCGCCCGTCGTTCGTTTGGGTGCCGCAGACGTAACCGCGAATCGATGGGTCGTTTGGAGCGATGTAGGAAGTGTCCGGCCGTGCAATACACTGTGGATCTCCTGCGTAGTAGACCTTTGCCCAGCGACTACTGTCGACGCCGTCTGTGATTTGTGTGATGTGTGCCGGCGTACCGCCGTAGGCATACTGCAGTGCCGCCGGATTACGATCGTCGATAGGGCTAGTGACCGATCCCAGCGTGCCGTCCGCCGCAAACACGTAGGTGCGGCCGTCGGAATCAATCAGCGTATATTTGTTATCAGCACCCTTGGTAAGTTGGCCATCCTCGTTGACCGGCGGCTTGTATGCCCAACCAGTCCATTCATATCGGTGCGTGCTCCCGGTGGAGTCGCTCAGCACGACCGCATTGCCTCCTACCGCCAAGTGGTCGTAATTGAGCCCGGTGCCGGCGCCTATGCCTAGCTCCCAACCTGCCGGCATGGTAATCGGAGCGGGCATCAGCCAGGCGGTGGGGAGTACTTGCCCGCTCATAGTCGTTGATTTGATCAATGCTCGGAAGTTTGCCGGTCCGCCAATGTCGTAATAGTCGATCGTGATAGGGTAGATGACGCCCTGGGTGAGGTGTATATTTGCGCCGTACTGCTCGACACAGCAGCTGCCGCTGTAATTATCGACCACCGTTGTATCGGTGCCACCGATGTTGAGTGTGATTTTGGCGTTGTCGTCGGCATTTGTACCAAATTGGTAGTCATCTGTGGCCGGAACCGACAGATACCCGCTCCAACGTGTCATAAAATCGGCGGCGGAGCCAGGCGTAGGTGGACCGGTTTGCCAGTCAAAGTTAAGTACGGGATCAACACGCCTGGCAATCAAGCGATCGGGAGTTACAGTGCTCAGATCATGATCGGGGCTGTAGGTATAGTAGGAGCCGGTCAATCCGTGTGGTAATGCCACGGACCGGACGCCTGTTTGCAGCCAGGTCTGCGGGACAACCGTCTCTGCAACGGCCCCTTTGACGTACAAATGTGCATATGCTGTACCTGTCGCCTCGGCATAGTTAATGCTGATAGGTACGGCTTGTCCGGCCGCCAGCGTGACGCTCTTGGTTGTATCATAACAGATACCGCTGTAGCACGTCTGATTGTACAACAGTTGGCTGTTTACGGTAACGCTCATACCGTCATCGTTAGATCCGCCAAAATAATAGGTACCGGCTGCCGGTGCCACAAAGTAGCCGCTCCACTGGGCTGAAAAGTTGTCACTACTGGGCAGTGTGCTCGATGGTGAGCCGGTGTCCCAGCTGAAGTCAACGTTTTGATCAACGCGCGTTACTGTCGGATCGCCGCTGAGCGTGCCGTTCGCCCAATATTTGCCGATTAGTCCCTGTCTGGAGCGTAGCGGTGAATTGTAGTCCAGCGATATCCCTAGCCCACCGCCGAGAGCGCTACTCTGATGACTACTGATACTGGTAGACACATTGCCGTTGGCTAGGTCGACATTGACTGGTCCGACGGTTTCGTAGGTCTGAGTTTTGTCCTTGCCACGCCGCGAATCAATGGTGAACTTTATGACACTACTCGGTGTGCTGTAGGTATATGGGTCGCCGCTGTAGACGTGTAGATAGTACGTCATGCCGTCCTGCAGTACGCCGTCGGGTACCGTCCACTGCGTGGTATTCAGACGGCCGGAATTGACGATTGCGCCCGTTTCACCGTCCGGACTGGTGGCGACGCGAAAGTAATACTGCACCGGATCGCCGTCCGGATCGGTAACCGAATTTACGCGGAAGCTAACCTGCGGATCGGTGAAAACCTGCCCATCGCTGGGTGTAATAACCTGAGGAGCCGGCGGCAGGTTGTTATTGGTATAGGTGTATGTGAAATAGGATATGTCCGGGTCGAAGCCTTTTCGGGTTGTTGCGGCCACCTCGTCGCCACCCAATATAAACTGCGGCGCCCAATCACCGGCGTTGATGCGGTTCCGCACAAGCTCGGTCATATCTATCCAGCCGCTGAAGTTCGTGGTCAAACCCGGCTGCGGCGTGCTGCCGTCTACGCAGTAGAATCCTTGGCAGGTCGCATGTGTTATCCAGAAGTGCTGTGTTGTGTTGGTGCCGATCAGCGTACCTCTGTTGGCTTGTTGCAGATACAAACCAGCACTCTGGAAGTGCATGCCGCTGAAGTTCATCGAACTGAGGCTTTCGCCAAAAACTGTGCGCCAATATTTCCAGCCGCCATCGCTTACGGTGCCGGCGTTCATGTAACAGGTGCTGGAGTCGCAGGCATAGTTATCTGATTTATACGTGACATAGTACCAGCTTATCGTGCCGGACCACGTCGGATCGATCACTACCGGAAACTCGTCCGAGGGTTGCTGCTTGAGCCAGTTGCTGTCCAGCTGAATTTTTAGGATGCCATTCTGATAACTTTGCGTCGCAACATCCTGACTGACCGGTCCGGCTTGGTCCAGAGACACGGATAGCGGTGCCAACTTCTGGTCGGTGCCAACTATGTCGAATCCGCCGTCAGCGTTTGCACGCAGATCGATCCCGTCAATTTTGTATGCAAACTGCGTAGCGGCTGCTGCGCTTTTTAAAACTATATCTTCCTTGAGTGCGTCGGCTTTCACCGAGTACACTACGTCCACGTCTTGCCATAGGTCTTTGTAGACTACCAGCTGCACGCCGTCCTTAGTCTGGATGTCTGGTTTTACAGGAGAGGTGTTCTGTGGACGAAAAGTTATCTTTTTGCCGTCTGCCTCTATACGTACCATGCCCACCGGGTCATCGCTGGCGGCAAATCGTGCCTGCCAGTCATTGGCGGCTAATTTGTACGTAGTTAGCTTCTGGAGCTTTCCCTTAATCGCGCCTAATGTCTCGCCAAATATGTTGCTGCTGTCTGCGGCGTTGTCGTCTTCGACCAACGAGGTATCAATTTTCTGCCACTTGCCATCCACTTTATAGTGTATGCGTCCTGTATAGGTACGCACCTCTGTGGAGCCATTGCCCAAATCAAATGTTTCAGAGTTTGCGGTCCGCTTAGAGACTATTTCGACAGGCTTTGTCTTTGGCTTTGCGCCCGGGCCGTCATCCGGCGGTACATTAGTCTGGCCGTCCACGTCCGCTGCCGGTTTTATGCTGGTTTTACCTGTTGCCGGTGCCCCGGCATAGTCCCAGTTTTTGTTGGCTTGGGCGGTTGCTATCATCGCTGAGGCTGTGGGTGCGACAGCGCCGAACATAAGTGGAAGCACTAGGAGCATTGTCCCCAGGCGCATTCGCATGTTCCGCTCAGTTATTTTTCCGAAGCTTCCGAACCAATGGACCCTTGCGTTTCGCGCCATGGTACCCTCCCGGCAGTGCTTTATAGCCGCATAGTAAATGACACGCTTACGCTTGGCAAGAGCAATATTTACGACATTTCAGAATTGTTTAATGATTCTTGATTCGTCTCACATTGGCCGTCTTCAAAATTGTAGCCATGTGCCGATCCAGTGGTTCGTGGGGGTGGCTAATGAAATCGTGCACCAGGCCTCTCCCGTTCGATTTATGGTCGCAGGAAGTTTTTGAGTCGCGCGGTGACTCGTTCGGTACCCATGGCGCGCATCACTTCGTGCAGGTTGGGGCTGCGGTTGCGGCCGGTTAGGGCTACGCGCAGTACCATTGCCACTTCGGCAACCGAGCCTTTGTAGGCGTCCGGGTTCTGGCGGTATTCGCGCGTATCTGGCGTAAAACCAAGCGTGCTGCCCAGTTGCTTTACCTTCTCGAACCAGGTTTCCTGGTCGTCGTCGGGGCTGTAGCTGTCCAGGAAAGCCTTAACGATTGCCGCCGCATCGGCGTTGGCGACTTTACCGAAGTCAAAGTCGGTCGATTGCTTGTAGAGGTCGTCAAAAAAGAAGCCGTATGATTCGCGCAGGTCGGACAGCTTGGCCAGGTCTTTGCGTTTGCCATCGGTGCGTTCAATGGCAAATACAGCTTCGGCGTATGCTCTGTCCTGTTGCAGCAGAACCGACAACTCTGGATCGTAGCGGTCGCCCCACTGCACGGCCAGGTCAAATAGGGCCGCCGGTGTTAGGGTGGCGAGATAATCGCGGCTGACATCGTCGAGTTTTTGCATGTCCAGCAGCGCGCCGCTGTTTTTGGGCATCTTTTCGAGCTTGAACGGAAAAGCTTGGTAGCTGACGCCGGGGTTGGCACGCCGCCAATCTTCGAAGTTGGAGTTAGCGATGGTGAGCAGGTATTCGGCAACGGCAACCGGCGGGTAGCCCAGCTCCAGAAAGCGTGCCGAGTTGGCCTCGGGGTCTTTGCGTTTGCTGAGCTTGCGGCGCGACGAACCATCCATCTTTTGGATGGGAGCGGCGTGGGCATAGGTAAACGGCTTGATACCTGCGGCTTCGGCGAGCTGCAGGTGGAGCGTGGCCGAGGCCAGCCACTCGTCGGCGCGCAGGATGGTGGTGGTGTGCATCAGGTGGTCGTCCACGACGTGGGCCATGTGGTAGGTGGGCAGACCGTCACGCTTGATGAGCACGATGTCGGTGTCGTTCTCGGGCAGTTCTCGGCGGCCCATGATACGGTCGTCCAGCACGCGCTTTTTGTGCGGGTCGCCCTGCGAGCGGAAGCGGATGACAAACGGCTTGCCGGCGTCGAGCGCGGACACTACATCGGCTTCGGGCCGGTCACGCCAGGCTGCCCACTGGCCGTAATAGCCGGGGCGTAGTTTCTGGGCGGTTTGTTCAGCGGCTTGTGCCTGCAACTCCTCGGGTGTCATAAAGCATGGATAGGCGTTCCCCTGCTCTAGCATCCGGCGGACGTACGCCTGGTACAGGCCGCGGCGCTGACTTTGCGTGTAGGGGCCGTAATCGCCCTTTTCTCCGCCGACCGTGGGGCCTTCGTCGTACTGCAGGCCGAACTCCTCTAGCACTTCCATGATCAGTTCGCGGGCACCTTCGACTTCTCGTTTCTGGTCGGTGTCTTCCAGGCGCAGACAGTAGACACCGTTGGTGTGGTGAGCGATGAGCTTGCACATCAGGGCCATGTAGATGGTGCCTAGGTGCATAAAGCCGGTTGGGCTGGGGGCCACGCGCAGCACTTCGGCGCCGTCAGGCAATGAGCGGGCTGGGTAGCGGGCTTCGATTTCCTCTATCGACAGTTCGCCTGCCGGAATTAGTCGCTCGATAGTGTTGGCACTTAAGATATGATCTTTTGACATGACATCAATGATTTTACAACAAAAGCCACTGATAGGCTATGAGTTTTAGACGTTCTGGACGAGGTTCTTGATCTGTGAATCGCTGAGCGCACCATTGCCGTTGACGGTGTACCACACGCCGTCTTTGATCCACGTGGCGTTGTTGTTGGCAAAGCGGTAGACGGTAACGTCGCCGGCCTGGACAGTTTGGTAGATGGGATAGCCGCTGGCGTCAGTGGCGCCGACGGTGCGGATCATGTCTTGGGCAGAGAGGTTAGTGGTCTGCTGGACCAAGCTGTAGTTGCCGCTGGAGTTGCTGAGGCCGACGGTGAGCCTGCCCTGGCTGACGCCGGCGTTATTCAGTGCAAAGCCGGCGGCCTGGAAGTCGGGCATGCCAGTGCCGATGCCGGCGCGCAATGATGCCACACGGAACTGCAGGCCGGGCGTGTTTTGATACACCGCGAAAGCGGCGATCACCACCAGGGCGAGTGTACCGGCGGCCATGCTGACCAGGTGGCGCTGGACCTGTTTTTTGTGGTGGCGCACGTGGGCGTGCGTGTCTACGAAGTTGCTGGCGTTGGCGAGGGCGTGGTCGAAGATATTGCCAGTTGGTTTGGCGGGCGGCGGTGTGGGCGCGGCGGGCTCGTTGCTGCCCGGCTTGGGGGGCGGCGTGGCAGGCGTGGGCACGGTTGGTCCGGCTGACGGCGCGGGCTGTACGGCCAGCGGGGCGATTGCCGGGCGGATAAGCGGCTGCAGTGTGACGCCGTGGCGGGCAATCTGCGGGCTGCGCTGAGTGGCGGCGGCGCGCGCCAAGCGGTCAGTATCAACGCTGGCGACCGATGCCTTGGGGGCGATCAAGCTGGGAGTGGCTAGCTGCAACTCGCCAGCGGCATGGGCCTGGCGGGTAAAGCTGGGCTCGGGGCGACGAACGCTGTCGCGCCGAAGGGTCTGCGTGCTCTGTGCGGCGTGGCGCCTGGAGTGGTTAACCGTTGTGCTATGGTGGACTGTCTGCTTGGGCTGCTGTTTGATACTGAGGCGCTCGGCGGCCCGGGCGGCGGCTGACTGCGGCGCGTGTGTTCGGGCGTGGTTGACGCTGCGTGCGGTTGTGGCAGCGCGCGGTTCCGGTTTGGGTTGGGTGGCAACGTGGACGGCGATTGTTTGCGGCTCCGACGTGCCTACGCGCGATCGGAAAAAGCCGTCAACGCTCGTGGTGTGGGCAGATTTGATTTTGACCGGCACCGTTGCAGCTTCGCCAATAACTGCCCCTGTTATCGCGTCGTAGCGCTTGCCGTTTACTTCGATTGTAGTTTTGCTTTTCACTTTCGCCTCTGTTTGATAGGTATCCTACTCTTTGTATGTATAGTAACGCTTATGTTCCCAAAAACGCAAGCATATTAGCGTGGCAGCCCCGCCGGATGCGTGTTCCCAGGCGCGCTTCGCGCTCGGGCTGGCGCGCCGGGCAGCGCCTGGGAACACGCATCCGGCGGGGCTGCTATACTGTACGTAATGGACTTTCTTGATCCTAAGGCCGAACGCCGCAGTCACACCAGATTGCTAATCGGTTACTGTCTAATAGCACTTGCCATCGGCATCGCCACGCGTGTGCTGTTGTACCAGGCGTACGGGTACGGCATTGACCGCCAGGGTGAGGTGACGCAGAGCGGCCTGTTGTTTGTGTCGAGCCAGCCAAGTGGCGCGGCAATTTATCTGAATGGCCAACGCTACAAGTCCAACACCGACACACGGGTGGCCGTACCGGCCGGCAATTATATGTTGCGAGTGACCCGTGATGGCTATCGTTCCTGGGAGCGGCCGGTGTGGGTGGCTGGCGGTGACGTGCAGCGCTTTGTGTACCCGTTCCTGTTCCCGCAGGCGCTGCAGACCGGATCGCTGGCCGATCTGGATACGGACCCCACACTGGCAACGCAAAGCCCCGACCAACGTTGGCTCCTGCTGGGCCAGGCGGAGGCGCCAGGCTCGTTCGCCCTGTATGATTTGCATGACCCGGCCCAGCCGTTGCGTAGCGCCATTGCTCTACCGGCCGATGTGTTCAGGCCCGGCGACGGGGTGCAGACCTGGACGGCGGTGGAATGGGCGGCCGACAACCGTCACGTGCTGCTGCAGCACACATACATTTCTGACGGGAATACCAATCGCGAATTTATCCTGTTCGACCGTGCCGCACCGGATACGGCAGTGAACTTGACCGATATGCTCAAGCTGAACCAGACCGAATCGGTCAATCTGTTCAACAACCGGATCGATGACCTGTATATCTATAGTGCGGCCGACCAGACGCTGCGCCGGGTGCACGTGAGTGACGGCGAGGTGCGGAGCCGGTTAGAGCACATTCTGGCGTTCAAAGCCTACGGCGACAGCCAGATTCTGTACGTGACCGATCAGTCGCCTACCGGCAAGACTACACCTGGGCTGGTGAGCGCGGTCCTGCAAGACGGCCAGCAGACGGTTACGCTGCGCACTCTGCCCCCAGCAGGCAGCGGCAGCTACACGCTGAGTGCGGCGCAGTACGGCGGTGACTGGTATGTGGCAGTGGCCGCTACCAGCGATGCGGCCGCGTATATTTACAAGAATCCGCAGGCCCAGGTCGTGAGCGCCGACGCCTACCCTGCTCCGTGGCGTCGTGTGGCACTGGCTGGCGTATCCAACCTGTCATTCTCGGCCAATAGCCAGTTGCTGTTGGCCGAGGCCGGCCAAGACTTTGCCGTCTACGATCTGGAGAATGTCGCGCAGTATCACTATCACGTCGACGATTTGATCGACCAGCCGCAAACGCACGCTACCTGGATGGATGGTAATCGCCTCATGTATGTCAGTGGCGGCCAGCTAGTGGCGTTCGATTATGACTACCGCAACAAGCAAACGCTGGTGCCAGCCAATCCGGTGTATAGCGCATTCTTTGCTAGCGATTTTTCGTATCTCTATACGGTTCGGCCAGTAAGTGCCGATGCCAAAGCTGCACTGACGAGTACTTCACTGACCGTCGTCAAGTAGCTAGGTCGCCTCTGGGTGAGGCTAGTTCCAGAAGCTGATCCAGTTGGTAAAGCGGTGCCACAGCGTCGGGCCATTGCCGGTTAGCTGCGTGGGCTGCACTGCGGGTTGGGCAGGCTGTTCGGGCACGACGTTGGTGGACGGGCTGGGACTGATCTGCTCGCCCCAGATCACTAGACGGTTACGGTTCAGGCCTGGTGGGTCACAGGTGATAAGTGTGACCGTAGCCTGCTTGCCCTTGGTGTCGTTGATCACACTCACCTGGGTGGGCGGCACGATCTCGCGGTCAAACACCTGGTAGGCGTACGTTTTGCCGCCGTAAGTGATGTAGAACAGGTCGCCGGTGGTCACATTGTGCAGCAAGGTAAACGCGAACTTGTACTTGCCGTTGTTAAAGATATTGCCGGACGAGTGGCCAAAGAAGGCACCGTTGCCGTTCTGGCCCGGCAGCGCTGTGTTGGGATAATGGATGACGCCGCCCGAGAGGCCCTTCTGCACGATGTTTTCGTCATAAGTGGTCAACGAAAAGTCGATGGGGATCTGGATGTTGATCTTGGGAACGGTGACGGACGGCGGTATGTCGGCGGCTACGGTGGTGCTGCCCAAGATGATTGGTGTGCTGCTGACGGTGCGGCTGGGCTGGATAAACGGCGCGATGATGTAATCGTTAAAAAACGTGAACATGAATAGCACGAGCACCACAGCGCCGCTGATCAGGCCAAAGCCGAGCGATTGCAGGTGGTGCTTGGCCTTGAGCTTGCCACCGGCGCTGATCTTGTCGGCCAGCTTGTGCTTGATAACACGGGTGGCGGCGTTGCCACCTAGGCGGCTGGGCTTGGCAGGTACCGCCGGTGTGGGTGGCGTGGGGTCGGCAACGGTGATGCCGGTGTGGGCGGTCGGCGCGGGCACAGACACCGGTGCAGCCGGAGGAACCGCCGGCTGGCCGCCGGCGTGCTTCTGGCACAGCCGCT
>CAZRWV010000024.1:0-11081 GCA_964603965.1 uncultured Candidatus Saccharibacteria bacterium | reverse complement strand
GCGCAGCTCGGCCTTGGCCTTTTCCAAGTCGGCCTCGTTGATGGTGACGCGGTTCTCGGTCTTGTTGAATAGCTGCCCCAGGCCGGTAAAGAAGTTCTTGCTCTGGGTAATTGCCTTTTGCGGATCGATAACCGGAAAGAACGGAATTACGACATAGAACTTCTTGTCCATGATGTTCGTCTGCTGGGCCAGCTGGTCGATGTAGTCGATGTAATCGTCCATCAGCATGGCGAGCAACATGTTGTCGTGCTCGGTGCGGATGCGGTCCAGCTTTTCGATGTAGGGCTGCAGGTCGACCTTTTGGGAACGTACAAAAATCTGCACCGGGAAGTAGAGCGAGTTCAGAAACCCTTGGTAGGCGTATTCAACTGATTCTTGCTCCTGCGTGCTCATCAGGTCGAAGTTGATGGACTTGACCATCACAACTGACCGGAACGAGCCGTCGTTCATGATGACGATGCCGTCGCGGATTTCGGCAATCTGCAGCGTATTCTGCGTGCTATTGGCGTTAGACGGATGGGCTGTGGCCGGGGCTGGTGCGGCATGCGGGGCGCCACCCATAGTGACGGGTGCGGTGGGCATCATGGGCTGGACCATGGGCGACGGCGTAGCCATGGGCTGTGGCAAGCCGACTGGTGCGGCGTAGGGATTAGGCGTCGGCGCCACCGGTTGTCCCGGCTGGACGGCACCAGACACCGGGTATGGCTGACCCACCCCAGGATTTTGTATTTGCAGCTGTTGGTTTGGCTCCATCGATTACTATGCCCACTACCCTGACCCGTATGATCCTTATGGTGTCCGCGTTAGCGGAGGGATATCACCACTTCGCCTTCGTCCTGCTGTGCTTTTTGTGCTTGCCGGGCGATGGTTGCCACATCCAGATCGTTGTTTTCTGACAAATTCAGTATAGCAGCCTGGGTGGCCGGTGTCACTGCCGGTTTGGCGGCTGCAGCCTGGGCGGCGACCATGGCTGCTTGCTCCTCGGCCAGCTGCTCAGGTGTTTTAAGCACCTTCATGTGGCCGTAGGTAGCTGGGTCGTCGTCGTGTTCGTGCGCTGCCTTCAGGCGCAGGGCGAGCGCCTCTTCGTCGGCAGTCGGCATGGCCGCTTGCGGCAGTCCACCCGCTACGACCTGGGCGCCCGGGGCGATCATCGGTGTATCGGCGAATGTAGCCTGCCCGGGCACTGCTGCGGCTGGGTGCATAAACCAATAGTCGGCTGCTGGCTGGGCGGCTGCGGTGCTGACTGTTGCGGCCGCTGCTGCAGGCGACGCCGCAACAGGTTGCTGCATCTGTGCCAGCAGCTGCTGCCGGTGGGCGGTGCTAGCTGCTTGGATCATCGAGTCGAAGTGCTGTGCTACAGGGTTGGTGCCGGGGTCCAGTATGTCGTCGCTGGCTCGCACGTCCACGTCGTTTACCTGCTGCGGCAGGCTGCTCGCTGGTACCAGACGGTCCGACGCAACGGTTGCGCCAGCAGCGGGCAGACCCATACTCAGATTGACGTTGGCGTTCTTGATCGCCCAACCGCGGCTGTCGATGGTGCTGGCCAGTGCGTTCAGGCGGCTGCGTACCTCGTCCTGGTTGAGTCCATTCGTTAGTGTCCGTTCAATCTTTTTGGGTACGGTAATAGTCACCAGTTCCTTGGCACCGCTCTGGTCCCAGACGCGCCTGCGCGGCTTGATCAGGAACCGGATTTTGGCTAATGCCCAGATCTCGGTGGGCTGATCCCTGCCCCACGGGAACGCAAAGAACCCAGCTACCCCCGCCACAGGCAGAAACGGAATCGCCAGGAACGGCACATGCTTGCTTATGGCTACGCCGGTTAGCCACAGGCACAGTATCGCAATCCCGGCATATATGAACTGCCGTAGCGTCAGCGGGCCGATTAGCTTGTCCTCGGCCTCAACGTCCTGGAGTACTTTATACGTAGCCATTAGCCATTAGTATATCCCAAAATTGCTATCCCTGGGGTGTTGGAGGTGTGACAGCGGCAGATGCTGCCTCCGCAGCGCTTGCTGCATAACCACTTGCGTACTCGCGTGACCTGTCGTGGAAGCCGGGGTGACCTGCAGAATCGCGCCGTACTATGTCGAGGTACTCCCTGACGGTCGGTACGCGTAGTTCTGTAGCTTGATATTGCTCCGTTATCTCTCTGTCCGGCGCACCTACGGGGCCAGGCACTGAGCGTGTTCGGGTTCTTATGATTGGCACCTCACGTGGCGGCACGCCCCGCATGGGTTGAGACATTACGGTATTCGCAAAGCGGTCACCCTTCTCCTGTGAGACAGACGAAAGAGAGCTGTGTACACTGGCCACATCTGCGAGAGCGTAGTCTATTTGCCGCTGGTTGCCGGTTGCAATTGCGGCATCAAGGGTACGTACAGCGGAATCCGCGAAGCTCTCCACGGCTCTGCCGTGGCCGCCGATTAGTTCGCGTGGGTCCGCATTGCGGAAGGCACCGTCGACTTGCATTGTTGCTAGCTGAGCTTGGTCATTAACGACATTGCCATTCGCGTCAACTCCTTGGACAAAAGCAAGCGTGCCACCGTAGCTGTTCTTGCTGTAGTCCGTTCTGCCGTTGTTCTCCTTCATCCAGCCTGCCGCGTCGTTTTCGGTAATGTCTCCGTTATCAACGAGGTGCCTCAAATCACCACGCAATGCTGCCAAGCCTGCCGGGCCGGCGGCGTAGGCTGAGTTCGTCATTGACGTACGGAAGTGCTGTGCGGCAACGCGCATAGTGCGCGTGCCCATCTGAGCGCCGCCCATTGCGTTGCGTACTCTTGATAGAGCTGCCTGTGCCTGTGCTGTCGAATACTCAACTCCGTGAGATCGGCCTGCCGCCCTGTATCGTCTTATGAAGTCACGGTCTGATGTAGCGTACGCTGCAGCTGCAGACGCATCATCATTGTTGAACGCACGTGCACCGCCAGCCTTAAGCTGTTCACCGGAATGTCGTTCGGCGATCTGTTGTTCCATGTCACGGTAGTTGCTTCGCCAGCGGCTGGGTCTCAAGTGAGCATTCTTAGGGGCGTTCACGACTGCTCTATATGCCGCAGCGCCTCGCTTGCCAAGGAATCCTCGAGTGCCTGTCATCCGCTCTTGGTGGCGTCGCTCTGCTGCATTGCCGCGGGCCTTTGCAAGCCCCTCTCTCATCCCCTTGGTCATGCCCATGAATGCGCCGTTCGCCCGCTTTAGTAGTTGGTTCGACCAGGCTACGGCCTGCGGGAACAGATAGTATGGTACGACCGCTCCGCCTATAGCGATAGCTTGCCAGACCATTGAGCTGGCAAAGATCGACATTGTTGTCACGGCTTGATTGCTGATCTGTACATGGAACATGTTGCCAAACCCGACGATCGCGCTCGCTGTGGTGGACTGGGTGAATAGTGCTACGACGGCGAATATGCGCCCGGCGGCGATTAGGGCGGAGATAATTGGGAATGTTAGCATCAACCCCAAAAAGTTACTGCTCCACAGCTTCCAGACTTTCTGAGTGTTGGGCAGTACGTAACAAGCGATAGCTATCGGGGCTACTATAATTAGCAGGATGATGCCTATCTGTCGTACTACCAGCGTAAAGAAACCGACGGCTACGCCGAGCAAGGCGGTTATGATGAACGTAAAGGCAACGCCTCCTAGAGCCAAGAGGGTCGCGCCTCCTGCTCCAAATATAATAACTACTATACTCGTGCTCCAGTCCATGCCGCCATTGAAGTTGGCGAACGGCGCATACATAAGGCTGCGTACGCCGAACCCGGCGGAATCAAAGAAATCCACCACCAGTCGCATAAGCGGCCATGACAACGAAATGCCGATGATGGCCACTAACAGTCGCGGCAGGGTCTTGCGGACGGTATACGCATCCAGCAGTTCAAAGCCCATGGCTTGCGATATCACCATTATCAAACCAACGATAACTAGGAGGGCAATGGCGATAACGCGGAACGAATTCCAGGCCATATAGTATCCGTACGAGGCGCTGCTGTGATCGTCGACGTGGTCGAAGATAGGGCCAACATCAACATCGAGTATGCTCATGATCCAGCTGTCGAGTTTGGCTACCTGGTCAAGGCCCCAGTGGATAATCGCGCAGGCCCATATGTTTAAGGAACCCGCGCCACAGTCCTCGGTTGTGGCGACGCCGGTGCCCTTCTGGCCTGGATCCGTGGATGATCCTGGAGCGTTCGCCTCAGCTGCGTCCATCTGCAGATAGCGTAGGTAGGCTTGGCTCCATTGAGGGTGGTCGTTCATGGTTTGCACTATGCTAGTGCAGCCGCCGTTGGAGGGGTGAGACAAGATGGATTCAGCAAGAGCTCCGCGGGGCTCCCAACCAAAGCCGCTCTTGTCGTAGGGTTCGTCTATGGCAAGGGCTATTTGGCCATTGGTGTCCTGGGCCATTGACCAGGCGACCCTGCCCTGCTTTTGCACCATATAATCCAAGCCGTCCGTATGTGCATCGTCCGGCACGACCAAACTTGTTATTTGTGCCCAGTTTTCGTCGGCAGCGACAGGTACACCGGTCGCAACCGGGTGACCACCGCAACCCTCAACCAGACTATCGTAGTAGAGGTAGTACATCTGGGCGCCCGTGTAGCTGTTAGCCGAGTAAACGTCGTGTTGAATGTCCCATTCGTTTCTGACGGCCGCTCCAGGCTGGTTGGGATTACCGGTGTCAACGCGGCCGTTATATATTTTGTCGCGAATGTTGTTGAGGACGCGTTCCCTGATCTGAGCAGCGGTCATGCCAAAAGGGTAGCCCCATACGTCTGATTCGTTTCCAGCCGTCTGGTCGTAGCAAGCGTTCCCGGTTATTACGGTCTTCTGGTCGGAGGTGGTTCGCTGCATGCCCAGGACTAGGCAAACAAATTGGAAATTGTCCGAAAACGTCAGGTCGTCAGCACTTGCCTGCTTCATTTTGGCGTCCCAGAGTGTTAATCCAGCTTGTGGCCATCCGTCGTCACAATACTGCAACCCTTGGTTTGCGGCTGTGCCGACAGATATTATGCCAAGTGCGATGTGGCCGTCCGCGCCTATGGACCCACTGGCCGGGGTGCGGCTAAAGAACTTGCCGGTCTTAACCCCGGTGAAGTTGATCTTGCGCCCTGGATTGGACCCGTTCGACGCCCCGTTCATCCCTGCACATGCCGCCATAGCCGACATGTAGGTGTACGAGAGTACCTGTTCCCGAACCGACATGTAGCCAAACGGTGTGTTGCCATTAGTACGACACTTTGCAAATGTGTCTTTGGTCTGCTGGCTGTACGGTGGGGCGCCGTATTTACTAAAGTCCAAGCAGTTCTCGGGGGTGGTAGTTTCGCGAGCTGCGAATGCCGTTGGCATGGGCAGTATAGATATAGCCGTGCTTGCCACGAACAGCGCCAAAGAAACCAGCGATATCAACCGCTGACGCTTTGGAGTGGTGAGTGTGGATTTCATGAAGATACCGAACAAATTTGTCGTGTTATTGTGTTCGCCACCGGACTAGCTTACCTAACTACTATGGTACCATCACAGACCAGCAATTAAAACATGCCGTATGGCCGGATTACCCCGTTACTGTTTTGAAGTGTATATGTTTATAAGTGTGGTGTCGCCGCTGGGGTTCCGGATAGCAACGTTAAAACCTTCTATCAGAGCGTGTCCATCATCACCCTGTACTAGCCAGAACCAGAGATTGGCCAAGCCATGCGATTCTTGCCAGTCTGCGCTCAGGGCGCCCAAATCTTCCCCTTCGTGCGCCTTGTAGTATCCTGCACTCAGCAACCGCATTCTGGTTGGTGCCTGATACGTAAAGTCATTAGTGTCCTCGCCGACGTTAAGCGGCATATCGCGACTGATCGTCTCAACAAGATCGGCCTGTCCATCCACGTTGGTTAGCCAGTCTTCCACCTTGGACGGGTGTCGCCGGGTGTCGAAGATGACGAACAGATTATTGGTATCTTTGGAGCTCATGCCGGCTGGTGTTCTGTTGCGGATGAGACGGATCGCGCTCTTTGCTACATCCGTCCTCACAAAACGTGGTAGCATTGCCTCAAACTCATCATCGGGTACGGTTAACATGACCGCAAAGGCGCGCAGGCATCTATTCATGCTTTCCTCGATCGATACCAATCCGTCGGGTAGATGTAGGTAATTTGTTTTCAAGACTGTGTCGCTGTTCCAGCGAGCCGAGTACGTGTCGCCCGGATAGATTCTGGTGCTGTTCATGGAGCCTATTGGTTCCACCTCGCCCCTAGTGCCTGGAATGTTTGGATAGGTATCAGTAGCGGTGTTACGATTGGGCGAACCTAGATCAACCGTCGCACTTGGGCTGGGGTCTAGGCCGGGACTAAGGTCTGGGGTGGGCTCTGACTCGGGGCCTGCGCCTGGGGCTGTTTGGTTGCCGTGCTTACTAAGAGCTCCTATTGCAGCCAGTGTTCCTACTACACCGGTCAGCGCCGCGCCAATTAATGCCGCCCGCCGTGAAAGTCTAAGCCCACCGCCTTCCGCCGGCGTATCGTTGCTAGGTGCTTGTGTTTCTTTGGGAGGATTCACCGGTGCCTGAGGTGGTCTTAGCAACGTCTGAGGTTCCGACTGGCTGAACGGGCCGCCGGCTCTCTCGTCTGCCTGTCCGCTCGGCACGGGCGCCCGTTCGTGACCTTCCTCGCCTGGGTATAACGGCGGATTACTTCCACTGGGTCCTCCGTGAGTAGTAGACATATGTATCAACTCCACTTAAAGTTACATTGCTCGAAACATAAGGTACTAGGCAGAGCGACAAACCGCTGTATAACAAAACCAGAACACATTGGGCCGATCTAGGTACATGGTCCACTCCCCCATACTCTTCAGTAAACATCGTAATCCGTGCAATATTCTGTGATAAAACACACAAGCCGGGCTACGTCTGGGCAACATGCTAGGTAACAGGGATTGCCTGCTGCGCCGCGAAGGACTATAGTGAGGGCAAATGCAACGCTTAATACAAAAACTGCCGCGTCTAGCCGTTGTCATACTACTGGTGATCGGTACCGTGTTACCTGTGGCCACCAGCACGCATGCTTGGGCTGACGCAGCCTGTGTACCGGATGCCGTTTCGGGTACTGCTAATAATACTTGTTTGGTGGGCGACAAAGCCGGCGACAAAAAGGCGGATCGCAGCTGCGCTGATATTAATAACTGTGACCTCATCAAGCGCTTCATCGTCCCCTTCGTTAACTTCTTGGTCGCCTTCTTTGGCCTGGTCCTGGTCATATCGATCGTCATCGGTGGCATCCAGCTGGGAACATCGGCGGGTGATCCGCAAAAAGCCGCGGCCGGCAAGGCACGGATCCGTAATGCTGTTATTGCCCTGGCGGCATTCGTGTTGCTGTACGGTGCTCTCAACTTCCTAATTCCAGGAGGCTTGATATAAAATGTTCTCTGCTATGTTACCCCTGCTTTCCACATTCGCAGCTACGTGCAGCAAGTCACCCTTCCTTGGGTTGATGCCGTGGTACAGGTATCTGACGCTCGATCCTAACGATGGCTGTCGCATTACCAGTTTTGACGGTCCGGATGGGTTGTTGAAGCATGGTGCGGACAGTCCCCTGCTGCTGATCGGCCTAGCTATCCTGGAAGACCTGATCCGTATTGCTGCGCTACTGGCGGTCGGCTATGTGATGTACGGCGGCTTTCAGTACCTAACCAGTCAGGGCTCACCCGATGTTACCAAAAAAGCACAACAGACTATTATCTATGCGTTGATAGGTGTGGTGGTAGCGGTAATCGCCGGCGGAGCCGTGGCGTTCCTGGGGAGCACACTAGGTAGTTAGTATGAGCATGCTACATACGCTGGCATCTATCCTTAACACTGGTAATACAGGTTTGCCTGATCCGAACAGTGACGCACTGATACCGGTGGTCCTGAGCCTTGTCTTTAGGGTTGCGGCGGCCATTGCGGCGCTGATGATCGTGATCGGCGGTTTCCGCTACATACTGGCTCACGGCGATTCCAATGCCGTGGCACAGGCCCGCCGGACTATTCTATATGCGGTGATCGGCCTGGTGGTCATTATGGCCGCGTACGGTATCGTAACCTTTGTAGTAAGGTGGATACTGTAATAATGAAACGCCTACTGCTGCTCACCGCTATCTTCCTGGGCCTGCTGGCCCCCGTGCCGGCCTATGCCTATAACCCGCTGGACAGCGCTTGCCACATCCCGGGCGCCAGCGGTTCGTCCGCTTGTTCGGCCACCGGCCAGGATACGCTGACCGGTCCGGCCGGGATCTTCCGCAAGGTATCGCTGTTCCTGGCTTTCCTGGCAAGTATTTGTGCGGTGATTCTGATCATTGTCGGCGGCTTCCAGTACGTCCTCTCGTCCGGCGATCCGCAAAAAGCCACCTCTGCTCGCAACATGATCGTCGGCGCCCTGGTGGGCCTGGTGATCATTGCCGCATCGGAATCGATATTGCTGTTTGTAATACGAGGATTGAGCTAAGGAGGCATATGAGACGAATTAGATTATTTATGGCAGCAGCGGCTCTGATATTGGGCCTGGGCATGCTGGCACCGGTTACCGCGCTGGCCAGCACGCCCAAGCAGGATGTTTGTAATACGCTTACTAACAATTCCAGCAGCGACTGTTCTCAGACGCCAGCCGGCAGCGTGAGCATCGGCAGCCTGATCAAGACAGTCATCAACCTGATGAGCTGGGCCGTAGGCGTCGTGGCAGTGGTTATGATAATCGTTGGCGGATTTAAGTATGTCACCGCCGCCGGTGACAGTAACAAGCTGACCAGCGCGCGCAATACCCTCACCTATGCCATCATCGGCCTGGTCGTCGTTGCCTTCTCTCAGATATTCGTGCAGTTCGTGCTGAATAAACTATAGAGGTGCTTGCATCGGCTACGGTTGCAAAACGCTCGGCCTAAGTGGTATAAATAAAGATAAGTATTCAACAAGAAAGGAACTACAGAAACAACCATGTTCAGGAACATTCGCAAGACTATCGTATCGCTGCTGAGCGCTTTTACGCTCGCCGCAGTTCCCCTGGCAGTTCCGACTATTGTTTCGGCGGCCGCTAGCACCAACACTATCCAGAACTGTCTGGGCACGGGCAGCAACCTGGAAGTTCCCAGTGGCACCGACTGTAATGGTGCCAACACCGGCCAAGCTTCGAACGACGTTGAGGGTCTGATCACGACCATCATCAACATCTTCTCATGGGTGGTGGGTGTGATCGCCGTCATTATGATCATCGTCGGCGGTTTCCGCTACATCTCTTCTGGTGGCGACAGCAACAAGATCACCGCTGCCAAGAACACCATCATCTACGCCATCATCGGCTTGGTGATTGTGGCCCTGGCCCAAATCTTCGTCCAGTTCGTGCTTAACAAGACAATCAGCGCGACAAACACCTAAGGAGCAAACGTCTTAGGCAGAAACCGCCGTACAATCGGCGGTTTTTCGTATGCGCTGTACGTGGATGGCGACATACAAAAAGATGCTCAGGACAATACGCCCCGAGCATCTTTTATGCTTGCATCGCAGGTCTAGACGACCTGGATCTTCTTGACCGTGTCTTGCTTGACCTTGGTGAAGCTGATGGTTAGTACGCCATCCTTCAATACGGCCTCGATGTCCTCTTCCTTGACTGGAACCGGCAATGCGATGCTGCGGCTGAATTCGCCCCAGTAGCATTCCTGTACGAAGTAGTTCTCGACGTCGTCGTCGGTGCCGGCGCTCAGTGTGCCATGGATGCTTAGTGTGTTGTCGGCGATGCTGACATCCAGATCGCCCTTGTTCACGCCGGCGGTGCGGGCCTTTACGACCAGCTTCTCGCGCGTTTCGTAAACGTCCACGGCCAGCTGGCCAGGCAGGACTGCCTCGTCCTCGTCCCACTCGTCGGCGGGCACTACGGCGGCCGGCTGTCCGGCTGCGGCTACTTGCGTATCGTCAGTCATTGCCGGCATGGGCGTATCATCGTCGCCCAGAAACGCAGCGGTCAATTCGTCTTCTTCCAGTAGTAGGTCATCGTCGCGGTTTCGTCGCGCCATACGTTATACCTGTTGTTACCCTCCGCCCTGCTCGCATTCGGCACGGGCTTAACGTTGCTGCTTGCCTTTTTGTGTTAAAGTCAGTATAGCTTAGAGCGTTAACAGCGTGCAAGGTGGGTTGTACATATTTACAACGGAAAAAATACAACATGAGCATTTTGGAGCGCGTTATCAGTTTGTTTGCACCCCACACCTGCCTGGCCTGTGGCCGGGAGGATGATCGCTTGCTGTGTGCCGATTGCGCTCGCAGGCTCCCCTTGGCGCCCTCGCAGTGCTACCGTTGCGCCACTCCAACGGACGCTCATGCGGTCTGTGCTGCTTGCAGCACAGAAACGCCACTGCATCGGGTGTTAGCGCGTACTCACCACCGTGGTCCGGCGCGCGATCTAGTGCACCACCTGAAGTTCGAGCGCGCCCAGGCCGCCGCACCAGAAGCGGCGGCTTTGATGTTGCCGCTGCTGGCCCGATTATCGTCCGACGTCATGATCACGCATGTCCCCACGGCCACCGGCCGTGCTCGGGCTCGTGGCTATGACCACGCGCGCTTGATTGCCCGCTCTCTGGCTCGCCAAGCTCACCTGCCCTACACCAGACTGCTTGGCCGTCTGGGCCAGGCTCGCCAGGTGGGCGCCGGTCGCGTCGCCCGCCGCCAACAGCTCCAGCACGCCTTCCGACCGCTTAACCCCGCTGCTATTCGCGGCCGCCACATTGTGCTCGTGGACGATGTAATGACCACTGGTGCCAGCCTGGAAGCTGCTGCTCGTGCCCTTAGATCTGCCGGTGCGGCGCGTGTCAGCGCGGTCGTGTTTGCCCGGGCCTAGGCGTTCAGAGCATTAGATGCTATAATCACCCCTGTTGCGGAAGGGTGGCCGAGTGGTCGATGGCGATGGTCTTGAAAACCATTGTGGGGCAACTCACCGTGGGTTCGAATCCCACCCCTTCCGCCATACAAAATAGCTTTGAAGCGTTCCATTACAGAGTACAATCTGTTAAAATAGCGCCAGTACAGCCTGGAGAGGTACCCAAGTGGCTGAAGGGGACGGTTTGCTAAATCGTTAGAGGGGCGA
>CAZRWV010000023.1:4063-11092 GCA_964603965.1 uncultured Candidatus Saccharibacteria bacterium | reverse complement strand
CACACTGCCCTACCACGTACGCATCAACTGGGGCGACCACAGCAGTGGCGACTACACTATTAGTGAGGCCGGACAGCACGAATTTGCACACCATTACCGCTCGATGCAACCTCAGGTCATTGACTTCCGCGTAAGCGATTCCGGCGGGAGGAGCGTTGTGCGGCAGTATGCCGCCGTCACACCTTACCAGCCGCCAATATACCCTGCGGCGCCAGCTGCACCATGGAACGGCTCGCTGCCGCTTAGCCTATACGGTGCGTACCTCCTGCTACTCGTGGTTTTTGGCGGCCTGTGGACCCGGACACACCAGCTTGCCTATGCGTCCGTGCCGATCCGGCGACGGGCGGCAACCAGACACCAACAGCACCCCAAAGGCCACCGATGACCAAGCGCCGCAAGATCCTGGGCGTCGGCCTGCTGGCCTGCCTGCTCATTATCTCGGTTAGCATACTACTAGTCCGTCATTGGGCGGCCGGGCCGAACGACGGCACTATACACATTGGCAGGCCGACCACACCGGTCACCGCGCCGGTGAGCAACGAGCCAGTGCCGCTCACAACCGCATACTTTATATCTCAGCTGCCGCACGACTTCGCCATCAAGCGCCAAGCAGACACGCCCGGCCAGCCGGTGCAGCTCCGGCTTGTGGCCACTAGCAAAACGCAGCAATTCGCCGTTACCATTGGCACCCTGCCCAGCACTGGAGTAGCGGGTTTGGCCGACTATAACCTGCGCGCAACGCAAACCGCCGACTACACTGGATACCGTCCTGCTGGCATGCCGGTGGCCGCCACCGGCTTTCGCACCACCGCTGAACCGGCAGAGCTTACCTTTTTTTGGCCATACGGCACACGCTACGCCGAAATCTCACTCAGTACCGATGCCGGAGCCCCCTACGCCCAGCTATTTACCACCTTTGAGCAAGTCAGCCACAACTGGCAGTGGAAATAATTCGGCGTTCTCATCCTGTTGTGAAATATACAACAGATGATGTAGAATATCGATGTTCCAAAAAGTTATGCACACCCCTCCACCTGTAATATTGCTTGTGTTAAGCTATTCATGTACACTCTCTCTTAAGAAAGCATAAACATTTTAGGAATCAACATGCTGGCAATAAAAAATAAAAAGGATCTGAAGTATGGCGTAATGGCCATGGCCGTTTTGAGTGCTATTACGATCGCCAGCGTCAGCCAGGTAACACACGCCTCCGCTACCATGTCGCAGGTATTTGTGCGATTCGACCGCATGGAAACCAGCCAAGCTACCACCGGTACCATCTGTGTCATGCCGGCTACTTCGTCGAGCGACGTAAAAACCTGGACGGTTACCTTCCCGACCGGATATACGCTGGGCGCCGGATCAACCTTCGAGAGCACGAACATATCGACCACCGACCTGGCATGGCCGGGTACAGCAAGTGCGTGGCCGAACGCAACCTCCGCAACCGCCGCTGTTGTAGGCCAAACGGTAACCTGGACAAACTCCAGCGTACAGACCATGAGCAGCGGTACGATGTACTGCTATAACTGGCTTAACACCACTGGCGATGCGGTGACACAGCCCTCCAGCGCCAACCCTTCATTGCAGGGCGCTATTGCGACTCAAGACCATTTAGCAGCGGACATTGATACCGGTACGTACGCCACTGCCGCTGTAAGCGGCGATCAGATTGTGGTGAGCGCTACCGTACCTACGGCATTCTCGTTCGCACTCAGCGGCTACACAGACGCCCTGGGCAACCTAAGCACCGGGGCGGTATCCAGCAGCTCCCCTGCTCGCACGGCTACCGTTAACACCAACGCTAAAAACGGCTGGGTCGTCTGGGCTAAAGATGCGAACACCGGCCTAAACTCCTCTACCGCTTCGTATACAATTCCAGCAAACACTTACGGCGGCAGTCCCACTACAGTCACCGCCGGTTCCGAAGGTTACAACATGGGCGTGACCAAGACTCAGGTAGGCGGTAGCGGTACCCTTAGCGTAGATCCTGGCTTTGACGGCACCGTATCACACGAGGGTGGTGGCCTAACCACAAACTTCCACTCCATCGCTACATCGACCGGCTCCGCCGACACTGCAGTACTGACCATGACTAACAACGTCGCTATCAAGGGTTCCACCCCTGCTGCGACCGACTACACCGATACCATCACGGTTGTTGGCGCGGGCCTGTTCTAACCATACAATTATTCTTGCTTCTAAACTCCCCTGGACCGGGGGAGTTTGCTATACTTAAGCAAATGATACGAGGGAAGCTGCTACGCACGATGCTGGGCGTGTTTTTCGTGGCCGCCCTGGCAACGGCCGCCTTGCCCCGTACGGCGCACGCCGCGGACAGCAACCCGCCGAGTGACTTTAATCTGCAAGTCACTCCCTCCCCACTCGTGACCACCGTCAGGCCTGGCACCAAGACAACCGTGGAGCTCAAGGTTCATAACGGTAGCAGCGGGGCCGAGGATCTCAAGATTGAGCCGCGTGACTTTACGTATAACAGCAGCACCGGACAGGTCACCCTGAACGATGCCGTTTCGCCCGCCGTGTCGCCCTGGGTCAGCTTTTCGCAGGCAAAGTTTGCTATCCAAACCGGACAGTGGGTCACCGAGCAGGTTACCTTTAACGTCCCTAAAGACGCCGGCTTCAGCTACTCGTTTGCGCTGGTGATTAGCCGGCAAACCGACCCTAAGATCACCAGCGGACGCCTGATTAAGGGCTCGGTGGCAGTGTTTACCCTGATGAACGTTGACCGGCCTGGGGCCAAGAGCAACCTGGGGGTTGTGAGCTTTACGAGCGCAAAGCACCTGTACGAGTACCTGCCGGCCACCTTTGACATTCGGTTCCAGAACAGCGGCAATACCATCGTGCAGCCTTATGGCAACATCTTTGTGCAGCGCGCTGCGAGTTCCAAAACTCCACTCGCCAGCTTAGTCGTCAACGACAAAAAGAGCTACATCCTGCCACGTACCGAACGGACGATATCTGCTGAATGGAACGGTGGTTTCGCCACCTATCAAACGGAGCGGGATGACGCGGGCAACCCACATCAGCGGCTAAAGATTGACTGGTCGCAGCTATCACGCTTCCGCATCGGTCGCTACACCGCCAAGCTGGTTGCGGTATACAACGACGGCCAGCACGATATCCCTATTGAGGGCACGGTGACGTTTTGGGTAATCCCTTGGCGTGCCATTCTGTTGTTTATAGCCGCGGTTACTGGTCTGTGGTTCCTGGGCCGCTGGCGCAATAAGCGGCGTACCGAAAAGGCCGTTAGGCGCGCCCTGGCTGCTCAAGCGGCCGCCAACAAGCAGACAAACGAAAAGGCCGAGGAGAAAGCGTTGTGAGACACGCCAGATACGGTATCGGCCTGTTGGTGGCCGTAGGCACAATCCTGGCATGGGGTAGCACCCTGCTCGTGGGCCATACCCACGCCGATCAGGCTACACAGGGCAATTTTAACCTGCAGGTCACCCCTTCCCCGTTGGTTACCACCGTCAAGCCGGGCACCAGGACGCAGCTCGAGCTCAAGATTCACAACGGTAGCACCGGCAGCGAAGATCTGAAGATTGAACCGCGCGCCTTTTCTTTGAGCCAAGACAGTACTAATGTCACCCTGCTCGACACCACTCCACCCGATATCGGCAGTTGGATTACGTTTTCGAGGCCCCGCTTTAGTATGCAGCCCGGTGAGTGGACGACTGAGCTTATCACGCTCAACGTGCCCAAGGATGCTGGGTTCAGCTATAACTTTGCGCTGGTGATAAGCCGCCAGAATACGCCCGTGCCAACAGGCGGCACGCGTGCTATTGCTGGTTCGGTAGCCATCTTTACCCTGATAAACGTCGACCGCCCCGGCGCTACAAGCAACCTGGGAGTAAGTTCGTTCAGCATCAGCAAGCACATCTACGAGTATCTGCCGGCCACGCTCTCGGTGCGCTTCCGCAACGGCGGTAACACTATTGTCCAGCCCTTCGGCAACATCTTCATACAACGCAGCAGCAACGACAAAACACCTCTGAGCTCGCTGAACGTCAACGAATCCAAGGGATACATCCTGCCTGGTACCGAACGTACCATCACGGCAACGTGGGATGACGGCTTCCCTGTCTTCCAGGCCAGTCACAACGCCGACGGCTCGACGAGCCAGAAGCTGGTCTGGAACTGGACCAAGGTGGCTTCCTTGCGCATTGGGCATTACACAGCGCATCTGGTGGCCGTCTACAGCCAGAACGGCCGTGATGTGCCCATCGAAGGCACGGTGAGCTTTTGGGTGATTCCCTGGAAAATTCTATTGGCGCTACTAGCGGTAGTACTGTTGGTACTGTTTGCGCTGTTTATGTTGGTGCGGATGATCCTACGCAGTATCAAACGCAGCCGAGCCAAGCGCGCGGCACGTAACACAGCCAAAGCCGAGGCCAAGTCCGACGACACGGGCGCCGAAAAGACCTCATAAACCCTCTGGCCGACCCCTTGCATAGCATGCTATACTAAGCATAAGCTTGACTTTGTAAGCAGTTTTAGGAAAAACAACAGACACGAAAACTTCGCCGAGCCAAGCGGACTAACACATACCAACAGGTTCAAACAAACCGGGTAGGAAAAGAAAAACCATGCGCAATGAACTGCGCGAACGCCTCGCAACAGAAATAACTCGCAAACAATTTTTGCAGTATTTGGCCGCCGCCACTTTGATGGTGTTTGGGCTTAATAATTTGTTGTCTTTATTACATGGTTCGCGCGTAATTGAAAAGAATATCTTTATCCCTGCCCCGGGCGGTACCGGGCCGAATGGTTTCGGCTCCCGCCGTTTTGGTATGTAGAGCCGCTGTCCCGCTCGTCTTTCGGCGCTCTCCACACCCTGCAGAACTGGTGTACAATAGGCTTATGCTATGTAGTGGTGTGCCCGTTGGCGTGGAGGGGCGCTAGATGTCAACTCCGCAGCGTTTGCCACAGGTAAACGGTGATGATGGCACCTGGGGTGACATTATCCGTCAGTTCCTGATGAAGGAACATGTTAACGACGACCTGGACCATCCGGGCAATGGCGGTCACCAGACGGTTACCATCACGGCAGGTGGCACGGCCGCTAACTCGGCACCGCTCAAGTTCACCAGCGGCGGCCCGCTCACCAGCCCCGAGGCCGGTGCGATGGAGTTCCACTCCGACGATCTGTTTTTTACCATCACGACCGGTACTACGCGCAAGAAAGTCGCACTCTACGACGACACTTCTGGCGCAACCGGCGATCTATACTACCGCGACGGTTCCGGCAACTTTATGCAACTGGGTATTGGCAGCGCCGGTCAGGTACTCAAGGTAGCCAGCGGCCTGCCGGCCTGGGGATCGGTCAGCAGCGGCTTTGCCACCAGCACCCAAAACACCAGCTACACCATCGGCGCCACCGACACGGTAATATTCGCCGATGCCGGCAGCGCTAATGTTACCATCACCCTGCCGGCCGCGTCCGGAATGACCGGATACCGTTTTTATATCAAACGCCTGGATGGTTCACATCCAACACGTGATGTTACTATCGCCCCCACTGGCGCCGATAAGATCGATGGCAGCAATGCTTCGTTCACGATCGATACGCAATATGCCGCCATCGCCGTCGTCAGCAACGGGACGGCGTGGTATATACTGTAGGTACAGTTAGACATGGCGTACGTACCCTCAATTAACGGCGGCAGAATCAATGCCACAATCGCCGGCAACACTGCCGGCGTAGGTACGCTCGTGTCCAGCGGCACGCTGACTTTGGCTGGCGGTAACAACATTACACTGAGCCAAAATGGCAATGCCATCACCATCTCGGCGCCAAACACGCCAACCGGCAGCATCAACTTTAGCGCCAGCAACACCAGTGCCAACTTGGCGTCAGTAACGTTCAGTAACTCCAATGGTGTCAGCTTTGGACTAACCAACGGCACTATTACGGCTTCGCACAACGGTATTACCTCGCAGTCCAACCAGATGTTGACCATGTCAGCTATCTCTAACACTGTTGGGCAGAGTGCCACCGGCACATTAAACGCGTCCGCTATGCGGTTCCAGGGTATGGGCAACATATCAATGGGCTACTCCGGGAGTTCGTTCATTGTGTCTGGCTCGCAGAGCGTACAGACCCAGAACCTTATGACCGTAAATGGCACTCAGGGCAACGTAAGCATTTCCGGCGGCGCCAACATAACCGTTGGTAACAACGCTTCTACGATTACGATCTCTGCAGCAGCGCAGTCCAACCAGGTGTTGACCATGAGCGCCATATCCAACACTACTGGACAAAGCGCTACGGGCACACTGAACGCGTCCGCTATGCGGTTCCGAGGCATGGGTAATGTGTCCGTGGGATACTCCGCTAGCTCGTTTATTATTTCAGGCGGCGGGGGTGGGGGTGGCGTCGCCCTATACGACGGCGCTGCTAGCATCAGCAGCGGTACCGCCCGGATATCGGCTGGCGGCGCTCTGACGGCGTCGGTAAACGGCCAAACGCTGAGCCTGAACGCCCCAGCCGTATCAACCGTAAATGCGGCCGGCATTGTAAGCATTTCGAGCGCTGGTTCTAGTGTTACGATTAGCGCCCCCGCCTTCTCTGCTGGCATAGCCTCTAACAGCACCGTTACCAACCAGATTATTCTGACCGCCGGCAACAACATGACACTCAGCCAGAGCACAAACGCCACCGGAGCTACGGTGACGTTCTCGGCGGCTAGCCAGAGCGTACAGACCCTTGGCCTCTACGCCACCGGTGGTACCACCAACAACACCAGCGCCACCTTTGACGCGCGAAGCGTAACGTTTAACGGTTTGGGCAACATCAAGGTCGGCTACACGAACGGATCGGTGCAAATTTCAGGGGGTGGCAGCGGTAGCCCGTTTGTCTTGAGTACCGTTAGCAAAACCAGCAACTACACAGCAACGACTGGCGACGCAATAATCTTTGCGGACGCGGGCAGCGGCAACGTTACCGTCACTCTGCCCGCAGCAAGCGGTGCGGGCGGATATCAGTTCACCATCAAACGCGTTGATGGC
>CAZRWV010000023.1:0-4053 GCA_964603965.1 uncultured Candidatus Saccharibacteria bacterium | reverse complement strand
GGTGATCGGGGCGTCGTACCAGCCGGTACGGCGCCAACACTGTCACGATAGCGTGCACCGGCGGCGACACAATCGACGGTTCAGCCACCTACACCCTGGATGTCCCGTACGCGGCACTATCGGTAGCGAGCAACGGAACAGTTTGGTACATAGTGTAGGATTTAGAGACATATACTTTACCAATATGATGCATAGGTTTAGGAATTTGTAACAAATGGCGTGGTCAATCACCAGCTTAGCGAACTACAGCGAGAGCGATAGCGGTTCGGGATCAACGACATCAAAAACGACCGGCTCAGTCTCCATACCAGCAAATTGTGTCATCCTGGTATTTGCTCACGGCGGCCAGAATAGTCCCGCCTGGTACAGTAGTGCAACACTGTCAATCTCGGACTCAGTGAACGGCACCGCCTGGACCGGACTCGATTCACTAGTCGTTCCGAGCGGCGCTAACGTCTTCGATGAAGGCGGCCAACTGTTTTACAAAAGTTTCACCAGCAGCACCACAGGCACTATCACCATGACCGTCAGCACCGGAGACCTCTGGTGGGGCTACAGCATCTTAGCCGTGACCGGACAAGACACTGCAAACCCGATCATTCAGGCCAAGGGTGCCGGCAACCAGTGGAGCGATGGCGGCAATACCCACGCACAGAGTGTTACGCTCACCAGCCCACCTACCTCAGGCAACGCTGTTGCATGGTTTTTGGGAGTCAACACCACCGGCGGCGTCGCCGCGACCCAACCCAGTGGCTATACATCAATTAGTAACCCGTCTGCCAGCTTTGAGCCTACTAGCGCGGCATACCACACGTCAACCACCACAGCCACCATGGCCAGCACCGATGTTGGTAATCAGGTCGATGCCGCTATAGCGTTTGCCGTAGAACTCAAGGCTGCAAGTGGCGGCGGTGGCGGTTCTAGCGCTCCCATTTCCTGGCTACAATTTTAGCCTGTTCTATAAATTACAGCAGGCGTAACCCCGTATAACACCTTAGGGTATGTTACACTACACTCAATATGGGAGCTCCGCAAATTATAGTGCCGGATAATACCGGCATACATAACGCCAGCGACTATGCTACGCGTCTGGAAAAACAAAAAACTTACCGCGATCTGTCGACCGTCATCGTTTGCCCTACCCGCGGCATGATCCCAGCCCGCATTGTGCAATCCTGGCAAGGCTTGATCCGACCTATGAACCAGAAAGTGATCGGCCCCCTCTTTATGGAAAATATGGAAGTCGGCGAGGCCTATAACCAGGTTATCAAGATGATTCTGGAGAACCCTGATCTGTCCCAGTTCAAGTTCATACTGACCCTCGAGGAAGACAACGCTCCGCCGGCTGACGGCCTGATGAAGCTGTACGAATCCATTGATGAATACGACGCCGTTGGTGGTCTGTACTGGACCAAGGGCGAAGGCGGCCAACCGATGTGCTACGGCGATCCCAATGTAATGCCGCTCAACTTCATCCCCCGCGTTCCAGTGCCTGATACCATCATGCCTTGCAATGGCCTTGGCATGGGCTTTACCCTCTTCCGCATGGAGATGCTCAAAGACGAGCGGTTCGAATACGGCGCCTGGTTCAAGACTAAGCAAGAGGTTGTGCCCGGCGTGGGCACCCAGATGTTTACGCAAGACCTGTGGTTTTTCCAGCACGCCAAAGAATTCGGTTACAAAATGGCCTGTGACACCCGGGTAAAGGTAGGCCATTACGACGCAGCGTCGCAAACTATGTGGTAATTTTTTGGAGAGGAGTATTTATGCCCAAGTCACCTAAACAACCCCCCGCTAAGCGCCCGGTCGGACGACCCAGAAAGACCACTCAAGCCGTTCAAGCAACGGATGGGCCGCTGCGCCTTTCTCTGGCCTGCGGCAGTCGCAAGCCAGAAGGCTTTAAGGGTGTCGACATCGTCAAGACCGACGCCACCGACTACGTACAGAATTTGTTAGAGTTTCCGTGGAGCCAATTTGCTGATAATTCAGTCGACGAGATTGAGTGCTCGCACTTTGTGGAGCACATTCCGCATGGTGACGGCTTTAACGACCCGTTCTTTCAGTTCTTTGACGAAGTCTACCGCATTCTAAAACCTGCAGAATTCGATCCGAACAACCCCAACATACCCATCAAGGGCTTTATGAACGTATCCTCCCCGTATTACAGCAGCATGCGCGCCTGGCAGGATCCAACCCACCAGCGCGCCATTAGCGAAGCCAGCTTTTTGTACCTGAACAAACAGTGGCGCATCGACAACCTGCTAGACCACTACCCGGTTAGCTGCGATTTTGACTTCAGTTACGGCTACGCCATAACCCCGGAATGGCAGGCCCGCGCCCAGGACGCGCAGGGCTTTGCGGTTCGTAATTACATCAATGCCGTTAGCGACATACAGGTACTGCTGACCAAGCGGCCTTAAGCGGCTCTGCTGCACATTCACCGCAGCCAATGTATTATACTTATGGATAGCACTCCATGACATACCAAGCACCATTCAACGGTAAACGCATCAGCCTGAAGGCGGATTCCAATTCGTCTATTGAAACCGGTGTGGTAACACTGGCATCCGGCAGTAACGTCACGCTCAGCCAATCAGGCAGCACCATCACCATAGCGAACAGCCTGACTGCCCAGGGGGGTGATGTAATGGGCGTTGGCGTCATGCTCATGTACGCCGGCACCAGCGCTCCGTCCGGCTGGACCTTCTGTGACGGATCAGCCCTTAGCCGCAGCACCTACGCAGCTCTGTTTGCGGCAATCGGCACCACATACGGCGCGGGTGATGGGTCGACCACCTTTAACGTCCCCGATATGCGCGCCCGCGTTCCAGTCGGCTCCGGCACGAACAACCTTGTCCTCGCCTTCTCTTCGCGCTCGAGCAGTATAATTACGGTGACCGGTGTCAGCAACACTGCCGACAACGAAATCCAAACTGGTGGCGCGGTAAGGTTCGACACGACAGGTACACCCCTCACCGGCCTGACTTCGGGCGTCACATACTATTTCATCCGCCTGAGCAACACCACGTTCAATTTAGCGACTTCTCGCACCAATGCGCTGACAGGCGCTGCTATAACACTGACCGGCGACGGCACCGGCACCCGTACTTTTACCATTGCTGTCGGCAGTAAGACGCTTGGCAACACCGGTGGTGAGGAAACACACTCGCTCCTGTCTGCCGAAATGCCGAGCCACACGCACACGCAGGACGCACACACCCACACACAAAACGCGCACACGCACACGCAGGACGCCCACCACCACAGCACGCCGGCCGACATGGTCCGCAACGTTGTTAGCGGCGGCGGAAACCTCGGCACGGCAGGAGCCTACAACCAATCGGCGACGATCACCGGTGACACGACCGCCACCAACCAGAACACGACCGCCACCAACCAGAACACGACCGCCACCAACCAGAACACCGGTGGCAGCGGCAACCACAATGTTCTCCAGCCGTTTACGGTTGTTAACTACATCATCAAAACAACTTCCACGGTCACGGGTAACGGCAACATAAGCGCCGAGTATCTGCGCGGCCAAGAAATTGCCGACCAGGCCACGGATGTCTCAGCCGGCGATCATATAAAATTCGACACCAACCAGGCCTCTTCGGGTGGTAGCATCAGCCTGGATATTTCCACTGCATACACCACCACTGCTGCAGCCGCCTCAGTCGGCCGCTTCCAGCTGATTGGTGGTAAAACTTACTTGCTCCGCGGTACCCTGCCATCAGTGGACTTTGGTAGCAGCGGCAGCTCGTTAACGTACCAGTGGTACGACGCCACCAACTCGACAGCACTCGGCAGCAGCGCGGTAGTGACTTCGTCTGACGCTACTCTCAACGGCTCGGGCGGGTACGCAGAAGCTGTGTTTACGCCCGGGGCAACTGTTCTGGTTGAGCTGCGCATCATAGCTGCTAGCAATGTCAGCAAAATCGGCGTAAGCGGCAACAACAACGGGCAAGCCAGCGCCCTCATCCAGCTGCTCATAGGCGTATCGGCCAGCGGCAGCGGTGGCGGCGTTGCATCATTCGCTATCTCAACCAAAAC
>CAZRWV010000022.1:0-11667 GCA_964603965.1 uncultured Candidatus Saccharibacteria bacterium | reverse complement strand
AAACACCAAGTGTCCGGTCAGAGCAGCCTGGACGGCCAGGTCGGCCGTTTCGCCGTCGCGGATCTCGCCCACCATGATGATGTTGGGGTCCTGGCGGAGCAGTGCACGCAGACCTGATGTGAATGTCATGCCGGCTGCGGCGTTTACCTGTGTCTGGTTGGCGCCCACCACGCGGTACTCCACCGGGTCTTCCACGGTGCTGATGTTGACGCCCGGCGTGTTGAGCATGGTTAGCACACTGAATAGACTGGTCGATTTGCCCGACCCGGTCGGTCCGGTTACCAGGATCATGCCGTGTGGCTGAACAATGGCGTGTTCCACGGCCGTCTTGGCGGCACCCCAGTAGCCCAGGTCGTCCAGCGTGGCGGCCTTGCTGCCTTCGTCCAGGATACGCATTACCACCTTTTCGCCGTCCACGATCGGCAGGGTGCTGACGCGCAACGCGTACAGATGGCCATTGACTGATATCTTGAAGCGGCCGTCTTGCGGCGCGCGGTGCTCGTCGATTTTTAGGTTGCTCAGGATTTTGATGCGGCTGATCAGGCTGCCCAGGACTTTGCGCGGCAGTTTGTTAGCTTCGCGCAGAATGCCATCCACCCGGTAGCGTACCAGCACGAAGTTTTCGCGCGGTTCGATGTGGACATCGCTGGCTCCGGCTTTGACGCCGTAATCGATGATCAGGTTGACGGTCTGGGCGATCGGGCTGTCTTCGGCGACGTCTTTTTCGTCGACTTGCTCGTCTTCTTCCCGCTCTTTGTCCTCGATGGCCATGACCTTGGCTAGCTCAGTGCCGACGTTGCTGTCGTCGTATTGGTCGAGCGCGGCCTGGACGGTGCTACCGGTTGCCACGTGCACGCGTACCGGTTGGCCGAGTTGCTTTTGCAGGAAGCTGATGGCCGGCACGTCGTCGGGGTCTTCCATGGCCACAAACACCACACCGTCCTCGTCTACGTCGAACGCCACGGCGCGGTACTGCTTAGCCACGCGCTCGGGAATCAGTTTCAGGATGTCCTTGTGCAGCTCCTTGGCGTTGAGCTCAATGAAGGGCACATCGATCTCTTGGGCGTAGAGCTTGGTCAGGTCTTTTTCGCTGAGTGTGTTAGTGGCCACCACCACGTCCTGCAGGGGTTTCTTATCGTTCTTCACCTGCTCACGAAGCGCCTTTATCTGTTCTTCGTTAAACTTGCCGGTCGACACCAGCAACTTCTCGACCAGATCATCAGATACGCGCATAGTTATCCATCATTATATATGAAAAACCATAAGAGCGATACGGATCTATAGCGTATCTATAGGACGGACCTATAGATTGAAGGAAATGTGAGATAATATAAGGTATGCCGAGCAGAAACATCTTGAAGGTGGATGTTCCCGAGACGTATTACCATGTTTATTTTCGCGGCGGCAATCGTTCGCGGATTTTCCACGACGAAGCGGACTATGAAGTCATGCTCCGTTTGTTTGCGCGCTATCTTTCCTTGGCCGAAACCCGCAACTCCGCTGGCCTATCTTTTCCGAATTATTACAACAAGCTGGAGTTGGCCGCATTCTGTCTGATGCCTAATCACGTCCATCTGCTGTTGTATCAACGCCAGCAGGGCGCCATGACAGCCTTTATGCGCAGCCTGCTCACGAGTTACAGCATGCACCACAACAAGAAGTACAAGCGTAGTGGACCGCTGTTCGAATCGCGCTATAAAGCTTCGATGATCACCGACGATGCCTACCTGGAGCACATCACACGTTACATCCACCTGAACCCTCGGCAGTGGCGGGATTACGCCTACTCCAGCTTGCCGTATTATTTGCATCAAGTGACGGATGACTGGCTGAAGCCTGAGCGTATTCTGGAACGATTTTCCGGCCCCGACGAGTACCTGCGCTTCACGGAAGATTACGTGCAAAATAAGGAGATGCTGGACATCCTGAAGCACGAATTAGCCAACGGTACGGAGATATAAAATCCCGTTCTATAGGACGGACCTATAGAACGGAAAATGAGTTTGCATTCATAGTCAGAACTACGTATACCTGAATGTGCAATATTATTTTGAAGCAGGCAGCTCTCTGGGTTGCCGTAGACGAAGGAGGATAGAGGTATGGCGAAAACAGCAACCGTAACAGCACCCACAGTGGGGGACAAACCACAGGCGGCCGAAAAGCCCAAAGCGCAGACATCGGCTGAACCGGTCCGCGCCGAAGACGGCAAGACCAAGGCTCTGGGTCTGGCACTCGAGACAATCGAAAAGCAGTTCGGCAAAGGCTCCATCATGAAGCTGGGCGAGGGCCACGCTGTGAACATCGAAACGACACCTAGCGGGAGCCTGTCGCTCGACTTGGCGCTCGGCGGCGGCATTCCCAAAGGCCGCATTGTGGAGATTTATGGCCCGGAAAGCTCCGGTAAAACAACGCTAACCCTGCACGCTATTGCCGAGGTGCAGAAAAAAGGCGGTACGGCAGCGTTCATCGACGCCGAGCACGCCCTCGACCCGGTCTATGCCAAGCGCATTGGCGTGGATGTGGAAAACCTGTTGCTGGCTCAGCCAGACAACGGTGAACAAGCGCTCGAGATTGTGGAAACCCTGGTGCGCTCTAGTGCCGTTGACATCGTTGTGGTCGACTCCGTGGCGGCCTTGGTGCCCCGCGCCGAAATCGAAGGTGACATGGGTGATCCGCAAATGGGTCTGCAGGCTCGCCTGATGAGCCAAGCGCTGCGTAAGCTGACCGGCGTGATCAGCCGCAGCAAAACCACCGTTATCTTCATTAACCAGATCCGCATGAAGATCGGTGTGATGTTCGGTAATCCCGAAACGACCACCGGTGGTAACGCGCTTAAGTTCTACGCTAGCGTGCGTATGGACATTCGTCGCACCAGCCAGATTAAGCAGGGCGAAAACCCTGTGGGCTACCGCGCCCGTGTCAAAGTGGTCAAGAACAAGATCGCACCGCCGTTCCGCGAGGCCGAGTTCGATGTTATGTTTACCGAAGGCAATCGCGGCGGCATCAGCGTCGCCGGCGATATTCTGGACCTGGCGGTCAAATACAACATTGTCGAAAAGGCCGGCGCCTGGTTTGCCTACAACGGCGAAAAGATCGGCCAGGGTCGCGAAGCCGCCAAGACCTACCTGCAAGAGAACCCGAGCGTGCAAGACGAAATAGCGGGCAAGGTCCGCGCTGCCGCCGAAGCCGCGGCCAAGGAGTAGTCATGACCGACTTGGGTGGTCTGCAAGGCGCTCCGCTGGCGTCGTACCAACAATACATCCGCCAGGTCATACAGGAGCGGGGCTTCGACGACGAGAGTGTTTCTCAAAAGTTCATGCTGCTGGCGGAAGAGTTGGGCGAGTTTGCCCACGCCGCCCGCAAGCAGGCAGACATGAAACCGGGCGCCGATCGCAGCGAAAATCTATGGGACGAGGCCGGCGACGTGCTCATCGTTTTGCTCGATATTTGCAACCGGCTCGGCATCAATCTGGAACAGGCGTTCATCCAAAAGGAGCAGAAAAACCAAAGCCGGACGTGGGAGTAGCGCGGTGACGATCACCGCCATCCAACAGCAGGTCCGATCGCAAAGCCGCTACTCGATATTCGTTGACGGCCGCTACGCGTTCAGTCTGAGTGCGGATGCGCTGCTGGAGCAGGGTCTGCACCCCGGCCAACAGCTGGATGACGCTGAGCTTAAGCACCTTAAGAAGCTGTCTGCCGACGACAAAGCCTACGGTCTGGCGCTAGCCTATGTAGCGCGCCGCATGTGCAGCCGTCACGAGCTGGCCGACTATTTTCGGCGTAAGCAATACGAGGATGCGCTTGGTCAGCAGATTCTGGAACGGTTGGAGCGCCTGGGCTTGGTGGACGATCAAGCGTTTGCCGAGGCCTGGGTGCGCAATCGCCGGTTGCTCAAGCCGGTCAGCCGGCGCCGCCTAGTCCAGGAGCTCCGCCAAAAGCGCGTTGCCAACGACATCATCGAACATGTGTTGGCCACCGACGAAGCCGACGAGCCCACGGTGCTGCAGGAGCTAATCGCCCGCAAGCGCAAGCAAACGCGCTACCAGGACGATCTCAAGCTCATGCAGTATCTGGCCCGTCAGGGCTTCGGCTACGACGACATTAAGTCAGCGCTGCACGCCGATGCCGAAGATTAAGCGGCCACGCCAGCCGCCGCCGGTGTGCCCTTCAGCAGTTCATTAATAATGATCTTCTTGTCGGTGATTTCGTTAATTTGGTTGCGATCTATACCCAGGTTGCCACCGGTGAAATTTTTGAACACGTTCTGCGATACGTACAGCTTTTGGATGTACATCGTCTCGATCTCGACAGCATAGTCGCTCACCTTGCCAATGTGTTCTTTGCTTACCGTTTCGACCGCCTTGCCGATTAGCACAAAGCCAATATCCATCACGGACTTCAGTCGCACCAGTTCTTCCGGCTCGGTTAGAACGTCGTGGTCATCCACTACGAAACCCTGGGCGATGATATCGCGGATATCTTGGTAGAGCAGGACAAGAGTGCCTTTACTAAACCGATCGCTGCAGTAAAAGCCCTCGATCTTCAGACTGTTGGGATTGATAATCGGTTCGACCGCCGTCGCGATCGGCTGGCCGGTACGCAGGCTCATGACCGACCGGTTCAGCAGACTCTTGCTCAACTGCAACATGCTTACAGTATAGCAGTACGGAGAAAGGCAGAAATGTGCCCATCTGGCCGGAGTGTTGTAAAAAAGAAACAGGAATCAAAAATGCTACTGCTTGGCATGGCTGCATGTGTTCCATACAATCCACATCAAGTAACGTCAAAGGGGAAGCACCGTGAAGTACCGTAAGATCCTTTTACGGGTGGGCTTGACGACAACCTTAATCGCCGGCAGTGCGGGTATCTTGCCGACGGCGGCTGCTAGTACATCGGCGCCGCCTGCGCTGCAAGCGCCGCCCGGGCTGGCGATTGCGCAGATCAAGATGACTGGTGACGAGTTCGTGGTGCTGCAAAATAACACCGCGGCCGCGATTACCGACCTCAGCAGCTACTGGCTGTACGCGTTTAATAAAACCAGCCCGGCGCTGGCCGGCGCGACCAGCTCTGGACAGCAGTTACCGGTAGGTCAACTCGACCCTGGCCAGGCAATACGCCTAAGCGACAAAGGTGGTGCCACGTGCGGGGCGCAGATTACGGGCAATCTGACGTTGAGCTTTGGTGATAGCAACGGCTATCTGTCTGTCGTGAAACAAACGGCCGATGGCAGTGCGCTCACGCAGACCCCGGGCGATCACGTTGCATGGGGTACCGATACCAGCATCAAACCATCCACGGTGGGCGACATTGCCAAGGTACCGGCCAATACCACCGAGCCGCTTGGCATGTATTACCGGACGGCAACCGGCTGGCAATTGGCCGATCTGGACGCGGCCACTGCCTGCCAGCTGAATGTTACAGCAGTAACCGGCACGCCCCCAGTAGCAGTTTCAACCGCTCCGGCCAAGCCCGGTACACCGCCGCCGGCAACTATTGTGAGCGTGGCCAGTGCTGAACCAGACTCGACGACACTGCCGGCCGATAACACTGGCCTGAGCGCGCCGCAGATCACCGAACTGTTGCCCAATCCCACCGGTACGGGTAACGACGACACGGATGAGTTCATCGAGCTATATAACCCCAACGACACCGAGTTTCACCTGGTGGGCTACGCCTTGCAGACGGGCACAACCACGAAGCACAAATACGTTTTTCCGGACGGCACTGTGCTGCCGCCCAAGAGTTTCACTGCGTTCAATAGTGCTAACACCGGTTTGTCGCTCAGCAATACGAGCGGCCAGGCCGAGCTGCTCGATCCGGCCGGAGCGAGTCTGGGCGTGACCAGCCAGTATGACACCGCCAAAGACGGCCTGACCTGGGCATTGGCTGACAACAAGTGGTATTGGACAGCCGTGGCTACACCGAACGCCGCCAATGTGATCCAGCAAGCTAGCACCCAGAGCAAGATCAAATCGACAACCAAGACGAGCAGTTCCAGTGCGGTCAAGGGCGCCAGCACATCCGCGTCGGGCACGGCAAATGCTGCTAAGACGACGGAAGCGGCTGCAACGGGGAATGCTGCGGACGCACAAAAAGCCCCGATCCATCCATATATACTTGCTGCCATCGGTGCCCTCGCGGTAGGATATGGGGTATATGAGTACCGCCATGATTTGGGAAATCGACTCCATGAGCTCCGACGCAACCGAGCAGCTCGGCGAGCGGCTCGGCCGCAAGCTGCGGGGTAGTGAAGTAATCGAGCTCGTCAGCGATCTGGGCGGTGGCAAAACCACCTTTACGCGTGGCTTGGTGCGCGGCACAGGTAGTACCGACCGAGTGGGTAGCCCCACGTTCACCCTCAGCCGTGAATACCAGGCGCCCAAGTTCCGGGTCGCGCACTTTGATTTCTACCGCCTGGGCGTTGCCGGCATTGTCGCCGACGAGCTGGACGAAATCATCCACGACCCGGCCTACGTCACCGTGGTGGAGTGGGGCGACATCGTGCATGACGTGCTGCCGCCCGACCGAGTAACTGTCCGGTTTGAGCAAGCTGGTGACGACAAGCGGCACATCGTAATCACATATCCCCCCAGACTGGCGTACCTGCTGGAGGAAGCTGCATGATCATCCTAACGATCCGTACCGACAAGCCCGATGCCGAAGTCGGGCTCTACGAGGGCCAAACGCAGCTGGCGTACGAAACCTGGCAAGCGCACCGCGAGCTTGGCCGGACCATACACAATCAAATCGAATCGTTGTTAAAGCCACAACAGAAAGATTGGGCGGATGTGCGCGGCGTCGTGTGCTACCAGGGGCCGGGCAGCTTCACGGGGCTACGTATTGGCCTAACGGTTGCCAATACGCTCAGCTATAGCTACGGCGTGCCGATAGTGGCCACTCAGGACCCCAAGTGGCTCGAGACAGGCATCGATCGACTGCTAAGGGGTGAAAATGACCAGCGCGCACTGCCGTTTTATGGCGCTGACGCCCATATCACACCTCCCAAAAGATAGACGGTACCGCTGGCTAGAACAAGATTGACACTCCCGGTAACTCGCTTATACTAGAATTCAGGTATTCCATAGAAACACATCAAAGCGAAAGGACATCCATGAAAGTATCAAAGCGCTTAGCGAACGGCGGCTTGGCCGTGTTGCTGGCGGCTTCCTCGTTTGCGACCATGGGCTTCGGTGGTGTAGCGCACGCCACACCCAACACCTGCGTGTGGACCGGTGCTACCAACACGAGCATGGCAACGGCCGGCAACTGGACGGGGTGTGGCGGCGCGCCCCAGGCTGGTGACATAATCAAGTTCGACACCCTTGTTCCTACGGCTAGCCCAGTCAGCCTGACGAACAACCTGGGCGTTGCCCTGGGTGGTGTGATCGCTGATCAGGTTAGTGACGCAGACGGTACGCATCACGGTACTATCACCATAGATACTATTACCCTCGCTGACGGTGCAAGTATCTCGGAGCAGGCCTTCGTTGACTGCGACCACCACGCCGAGAATTTGCTGATCAATGCCGTAACCTCATCTGGCAGCATCACTGACAATACCGGCTCGGCTACGAAGAACGCCACGCTGACCATAAGTGGTGACTACACCACCACGTCAGGCTACATAGCTGCGGGCAGCGGCAGTACTATCGGCGGTGACATCACCATTGAATCACCGATTGCAACGGGCGATTGTAGCTCTGGCGGGGCTGGAGTAGCCGCAAGCGGGTCTAGTATTACGGGTGTTACCATCAACGGGCTGACCGTGCAAAAGGGTGCGTCAGTAAATCTGGCTGATGCCGACTTCCCTATCACGCTCGGTGGCGGCTCGGGCACGAATGAACCGGCTGTCTACTTTTACGCCGATGAGGATGGTGACAGCGCTTATATTGCCACCACGCGTGCCGTGTCTTCGGACATAACGCTGTTGTCGGACGCATCGTTTGAAGTGGAGCAGAAAACTACCGTGAACGTGACCGGCAATATAACGGGCAACGGGTTTAAGCTGACCCGCAGTCTGACGTCTGATCACAGTGGCGTACTCAACATCGATCCTGCCAGCAACTCGTCCGACACCGAGGAAGGCAAGCTGGTCAACCCCATTATTACGACGACAGTATCCGATTCTCAGCCGAGCGTGAACCTGGTTGTTGTCGACGGCGACACCACGGTACTGGACGGCGAGCGCGGCAGTGTCTACGTGTACGGCGGGGGTACGCTAAAGGGTAGCGGGACTGCTGCTAGCGTGACGATAGCTGACGGTGGTACGCTTGCCCCTGGTCACAGCCCGGGTAAGCTTACGGTTACATCGACCCTGCACATGAACGCCGGTTCAACCTACCAGGCCGAGCTCAAGAACAAGACAGCTGGCAACTTTGACCAAGTAGTCGTGGGCAATGCGGCAGACACGGTCGGTAACGACGTGACAGTGAATGGCGCGGCACTGGCTGTTTCACTGTACAGCGGCGCCGACATCAAATCGGGCGATACGTTTACGATCATCGACAACTTGAGCCAGACAGCGGTGAGCGGTACATTCGACAGCTTGCCGGAGGGTGCGACGTTCAAGGTTGGCAACGGTACGATGAAGATGAGTTACGTTGGCGGTGACGGCAACGACGTGGTGCTAACTGCCATGTCGGCCATCAGCGCTCCTGACACGGGCTTTGCCCTGGTGACGGCGCACCCGGTGGTAACTCTGGCCGTGGCGGTATTGGCCGCAGGTGTCATCTTCGGAGTAGCCCGCAAGGTTTCCCCCGTTCGTATCAGGGCTCGTCGCTAGATTCGTAAGGCGGCTGTCGGCGTACTACCGACAGCCAGGCGCCGGGCAAAACCGGCAAAACACTAAAACCAAAACAAACAAGCAGACATGGAATCGGCTAGGACCAACCTGAGAACGCATGCGCACGGTAACGCGGTAACGCGCCCGAGGCCGTATGCTGTCGATGCCACGCTTTCCCATCGGCCTTGGGCGCAACAGGCGTCAATGTACGCCAGTCGTCCGGTACTCTACTATTCGTCAAACCGTGTCGTGGCGGATGTGCGGGAGCTATCCTCGGCGCATCAGGTAACGGTTAGGGTGGTTGGACCAACAGCGGACGAACCCGTGCGGCCCGCAGCCGTTGCTCTTGCGGGCGAACTCGGATCCGCGGAACAAGCTGAGCCGGTTGAGCCGAAGGCGCGCTTCCGTCCGTTCACATTTCGTAACGCGCTGCTGTACGGAATGGCTGCCACAGTATTTGCGGTGGGCTTGGTGGTGAGTCTGGGCGGTGCGCGCGCGAATCATCAAGTCGCAGCACAAGTGAAACAGGTACAAAAACAAGCTGATGCAGTGTCCGACACAGTCGTTCCGTCGACGACTAAACCGTCCACTGGCCAGGTCGCTCACTACGCTGTCTCACCCAATCTGCCTAGGTACATCGACATACCCAAGCTGAGCGTGCACAGCCGCGTGCTATCGGAGGGCGTGAACAAGCAGAACGAGCTGCAGGTGCCGTGGAATATCTATGACACCGGTTGGTACAACGCCTCGTCCCAACCTGGGCAGAATGGCGCCATGTTGATCGATGGACATAGCGGCGTCGGCGCGGTGCACGGCATATTTTATAAACTGGGAACGCTCCAGTCAGGCGACCCGATAGCGGTCACACGCGGCGACGGCCAGCAATTTACTTATCTGGTCACAAGCGTGCAAACGGTGAACGTGCAGGATGTGGACATGGCGGCGATGCTGGTATCGGCCGACACCGCCAAGCCCGGCCTGAACCTGATCACCTGCGCCGGGGACATCATACCTGGCACGATGGAGCTAAATAAGCGTGTGCTGGTACGTGCGGTCTTGCAATAAATTTTGCGCTCAAGCGCGCATGCGCGTATTATTAAGACAGGAATTGTTGTTTTTGGGACAAATCCAACTGATCGATTTATTTATTTGATGTTCAGACCGCCCTCCCAGGAACTAGAGAAGTGATAGCGATTGTTCCGCGGCCGGCCGTTCTGTAGATATAGAAAGGAAACAGTATGGAAGTACTTGCAGTGTTGTTCGCTGTAGCTGGATTAGGTGTGGGTTACGGCGGGAACGAGTATTTGCAACGGCGTAAAAATGCCGCCACGGAAGACAAAGCAGCCAAAGAGCTAAGCAAAGCGAAGAAGGAGGCCGACAAACTCCTGCAAGACGCACGCGACGAAGCGGCCCGTCTGGCCGAAGAGTCGCGCAAGGACGAAAAGCTCCGCCGCGGCGAGCTCAAGGACCTCGAAAACCGCCTGGTGCAGCGTGAAGGCGCGCTTGACAGAAAGCTCGATGAGCTCGACAAGCGCACCGAAGCCCTGCGTAAGGGCGAGGATGAAGTCGAGGAGCTAAAGAACGAGATCCGCGACATCCGCCTGAAGCAGCAGGAAAAGCTCGAGAAGATCGCCAAGCTCGATAAAAATGAAGCCGCCGAAAAGCTGATGCAGATGACGGAGCGCGATATCCGTCACGATCTGACTGGCCTGGTGTCCAAACTCCAGAACGAGGCGAGGGAAAACGCCGAAGAGCAGGCCGGGCTGATCATCGCTACGGCCATGGAGCGTATGGCCAGCGAAGTTACTGCCGAACGCACGGTGACCAGCGTCAAGCTGGAAGACGAGGAGATGAAAGGTCGCATCATCGGCAAAGAGGGCCGCAACATCCAGGCCTTGCAGCGTGCCACTGGTGTGGACATCATGGTGGACGACACGCCGGGCTACATTGTGCTGAGCAGCTTTGACCCCGTCCGCCGCGAAGTTGCTCGCCAGGCGCTTGAGCTGTTGCTCAAAGACGGCCGTGTGCACCCCGGCCGCATCGAAGAAGTTGTCGAAAAAGCCCAAAAGCAAGTCGAAAAGGACGTGGTACGGGCCGGTGAAGACGCTGCGCGCGAAGTTGGCGTCATCGGTGTTCCCAAGGAAATCCTGCACCTGCTAGGCGAGCTGAAGTACCGCACCAGCTACGGCCAGAACGTGCTCAAACACAGCACCGAGATGGCGCACCTGGCCGGCATGCTGGCCGAAGAGTTGGGTGCGAACATCAAGACCGCCAAGTACGCTGCGTTGGTACACGACCTGGGCAAGGCGCTGACGCACAAGATCGAGGGCAAGCATCACCACATTTCCGGCGAGATGCTGCGCAAGTACGGTGCGCCTGAGGAAGTCGCGCTGGCGGCCGAGCAGCACCATGACGACGTGGAAGCTACGAGCGTCGAAGCCCTGATCGTCCGCGTCTGCGACGCTATTTCTGCGTCTCGTCCCGGTGCCCGCAACATCAGCGCCGAAAACTTTGCCGAGCGCATGAAGGACCTCGAAAACATCGCCAACAGCTTTGGCGGCATCGAAAAGTCCTACGCCATCAGCGCCGGCCGCGAAGTCCGTGTGTTTGTGCGGCCCCAGCAGGTCGATGACCTGTCGGCTATCCGCTTGGCCCGCGATATCGCCACCAAGATCGAATCGAGCATGAACTACCCCGGTACCATAAAGATCAACGTCATCCGCGAAACGCGGGCCATCGAGTTCGCCAAGTAATATGGACAAGCCCTTCGCCACTACAGGAATTGTGTGCGGTGTAGTTCTGCAAAGGGACGGCAAGTTCTTGCTAGTGCAAGAAAAACAGTCAAAGGCGTATGGTCTATGGAATCTGCCGGCTGGCCATGT
>CAZRWV010000021.1:0-12124 GCA_964603965.1 uncultured Candidatus Saccharibacteria bacterium | reverse complement strand
CTCGCCGCGAAACGTCGTCGGCCGCTCGGGACCGCCGGGCGGCGCGGCGAGCAGGGTACAGGCCTGCCAGAATGCCGATGACAGTAGTCAGGCCAATCACACCCAGAATCAGCCAGATCGGCAGCGTAATGATATTGGCCCCTGTCACGTTATTGCCCGACAACTGCCTATTGATGAGCGGGTTCGCAATCAGCACCGCGCCGTAGCCGATGCCCAGGCCAAACACACCGCCAAAGAAGCCGAGTAGTGCCGCCTCGATGGTAAACAGTAAGCTGACCGTGCCGCGGCGAGCACCGACCGCGCGCATTACGCCGATCTCGCGCGTACGTTCCAGAATGGACATAATCATGGTATTCACTACACCCACGGCCGCTACTACCAGCGCGATGCCGCCGATACCGCCCAGCACCAGGCCCAGGATGTTGAAGATAGCCAGCTGCGATTTGATTTGAGTCTGGGCGTCAGCTGCGCCTACTTTGTACGTATCCTTGATGGTCTTGGCAACTGTTGCGGCGTTTGATGCTTGATCGGCTTTGACAATGAACGAGCTGTAGCCCTGCTTGGCTAACTCATCTTCGACGCTAAGCGTGGGTGTGCCTGGCGTACAGCCAGTACGACCACACACCTGGTTCGTAAATGTTACATTCTGGTTTTCTTGCATGCCACGAGCCCAATCGAGCGGCACGCGTATTAGGTAGCTGCTGTCGGTGCTATCAATGATTCCTACGACCTTGCCGGTTAGGGTTGTAGGTGGTGGTTGATAGTCGCGGCCATCAGCGCCAGGATGCGATGCAAAGAATGCCTGCTGATCTTTGAACAGCTGCATTGGATCAGAGCCAACCCCGCTGTAGTAGTTGCGTGAGATCATCTGGACGTTTTTACCTATGAGCGCATCGTAATTATGTTTGAAACCTAGTTTGTCGGCGTAGTCGGAAGTTATGGTCAGAACGCCCGTGGAATCTTCTGCTTGAATGTCGCGGCCGGCAAGCACTGTGTTTTTGAGAACCCCGTTGGCGTCGTATGCTTGCACCTGCTGCATGCGTAGTTTTTGGCTGCCGTATTGCAATGTCTGGAACATGCCCACCTGTGTTATACGCGCCACACCCACCACGTGCTGCACGGCTGCGATCTTGGTTGCCAAGTCATCAGTCAGCTTGGTACATGTCGTACAGTCGTTGCCGCCGTTGTTGTGGTCGTCCCAGCTAATGTCCGTTTGCGGCGATACGGCCACCTGCTGGAACGTGCCGTTAGCCTCGAACTGGTTGGTCATAAAGCCCTTCAGGCTAAACACGGCCGCCAGCATGATGGTGATGCTCGTCGCACCAATCACCACCGCAAAGATGGTCAAGGCACTGCGCAGTTTGGAACGGCGGATGTTACGGAAAGCGATGGCGAGATAATCAGCAAAACGCATATCCGGCTACCCCCTCGTCACCTTACCGTCGCGAATGTTGATAATGCGGCCCGCTTGCCGGGCAATCGACATATCGTGCGTGATGATAATCAGGGTAATTCCTTGCTCGTTCAGCTTCTTGAGGAGTTTCATAATTTCTTCACCGCGAGCACTGTCCAGGTTGCCGGTCGGTTCGTCGGCCAGAATAATGCTCGGCTTGATCGCCAGAGCACGGGCAATCGCTACGCGTTGGCGCTGACCGCCGGATAATTGCGCCGGCTTGTGGTTGAGGCGGTCGCCCAGACCAACCGCTTCCAGACATTCTTTGGCGCGCAGCTTGCGGTCCTTGGGCTTCATGCGGGCAAACACCAGCGGCAGCATCACGTTTTCCATGGCCGTCTGCATGCCCTGCAGGTTAAACGACTGAAACACAAAGCCAATGTGCCGGTTGCGATAATCAGAGAGCGCACGGTCGCGCACGTGCGACAGATCTTGGCCGTCCACCACGACGGTGCCGCCAGTGGGCTTGTCCAGCCCGCCAATGATGTTGGCCAGCGTAGACTTGCCGCTGCCGCTCGGGCCGGTAATGGCCACAAACTCGCCGGCTTGGATCGTGCAGTCAATGCCGTCCAGCGCATTCAACGCCTCATCACCCAGACGGTATGTCTTGGTAAGGCTTTTGAGTTCGATAACGGCTGGCATATGTTTTTTGGTTTACGCTAACTAACCATAAGCTTAGCGTGCCGGCGGACGCCGCACAAGTGTGATTTTTGCCGCCGCTGTTAAACGTCTTACTGTTTGTGCTATTCCAGACATATATAGTGACAGTATCTGGGACGTACGATACATCCGGCCAGCTGCCGCCCAAAGAAGGACACTATGGCACACCTATATAACGATGTGGTTACCGTCACCGACAAATATTTCGGCCCGCCTGCCGACCGCTTTGTGGCGCGGCAGATGCGCAGCCTCTTGCAACGCGATCCGGTCAACCTGCAACCCGAAGACCTGCAACACCTGCTTGACTGGATTGAACTGTCCATGCGGCTAATCAGCACCGACCGGCAGGCCGTCAACCACTATATGCACGACCTGACGGCACTCGCCCAGCAATCTAAATCACACCGGGCGAATGGCAAGAAAGTCAGGGCCTAGACGAACGGATAGTTCCCCCGAGGCCACCGAGCGTGACAGCGCCCGTCTGGAAGCGCTATTCGCCAGCATCGGCGAGGGCGTAATTGCCACCGACGAAGCCGGTAACATTACCCGCATCAATAACACCGCGCTGCGCCTGCTGGATATCCGCCGGCGGGACGTGCTGCACAAACATTTTCCCAGCGCCATTATTGCTACCCACAACAATGGTACCCCGCTGGGTATTTATGAACGGCACATCGTACGCGCGTTCCAGACCGGCAAGACCATTCACGCCCGTACCATGTACCAGCAGCAGAGCGGCGCACTACTGCCAGTACAAGTTACCGTAGCCCCGATTCTGCTGCGCGGCCGGCCCATTGGCGCCATCGAGATCTTCCGTGACCTGACCGCCGAGATCGAAAACGACAAGCTTAAATCCGACTTTATTTCTATTGCCAGCCACCAGCTGCGCACGCCCTTAAGCGCCATCAACATGTACACCCGCATGCTGCAAAACGGCATGGCTGGCCCGCTCACGGCCGACCAGCTGCCGTACGTCGACACCGTGCTGCTGTCAGTCAAGCGCATGAATACGCTCATCAACACGCTGCTCAACATTACACGCATCGAAGCTGGCGGTATCACGCTTAAATTGGACACCCTCCAGCTGGATAACCTGGCCCGCGAGGTACTGGCCGAGTTCATCCCCGCCGCCGAGGCCAAAAACATCACGCTCACCGCCAAACTGCCGCGCAGCATGCGCCCCACCTACACCGATAACCTACTCGTCAAAGAGGTCTGCGGCAACCTGCTCAGCAACGCCATCAAATACACGCCCGAGGGCGGGCGCGTTACCCTCGAATTATCCGAAACCCCCAAAGACATACTGTGGAGAGTCACCGACACCGGCTACGGCATTCCTGCCCGCGACCAAAAAAACATCTTCCTAAAGTTTTTCCGCGCCAGTAACATCACCCGCATGGACGTCGGCGGCACCGGGCTGGGCCTGTACCTGATCAAAACCATCACCGAATCACTCGGCGGCGAGCTGTGGTTCGAGAGCGTGGAAAATAAGGGCTCAACGTTCTATTTCACCATACCCAAACAGCCACCGCGAGTACCGCAGCCGGTTGAAACACCAGCGCGCGAGCAGCGGCGGTAACGCATACCACTACCCGCCAGCAGCACTGGCCGTCGTAGCCGGCACCGAGCTCTGTCCCAGAATCAAAATAAAGTCGGCCCCGGGATACCCCGCCATCAGTTTAGTGCTTTCGACCACCGTGGCATTGTATTGCTTTTTGAGATACTCCAACGTGTGCGGCATCAGCCCACCAGAGTTATCAACAATCGTGTTGGTCGCTTGCACCGCCGGCGCGTCGCCGATCGCCACCGTCATACCCTTGCCAGTCAGCGCCAGTTCCTGGTGCATAGCCAAGCCTGATGTGTCAGTACCGTTCAACACCACCGTGGTGGCCGCTTCTTTGGTCACTGGATCGGCCGTCAGTATGGTTTGCAACTGTGCCTGAATAGCACTAAAATCGTCGATACCTGCCGCCGGGATCAGTGCCGATTGCCCCTCCGGCGAGGTGTAGTTGGCCAGCATGGTAGCGTTGCCGCCCTTCAGGGAGTTGATGTTGTACGAATCAATATTGCCGTTGTTCAACTTCTTCATGTAGGTGTAGAGCGTCTGGACCTCGTTGACCTGCAGATCGGTGTGCACGTTGTTTCCCACTGCATCCACCAGGTCCACCACCTTGAATGGGTTGGCGATTACCGACGACTGCGCTGCTTTGTCTTTGATGGCCATCAGCATCTTGCGCTGATACTGCGTACGCGTAAAGTCGGACTGTTCGTACCCGTACGAGCCATACGCATCGCCGCGGGCCCGGGCCAAGTCAAGCGCCTGTTTGCCGTTCAAGCGGGCCGGCCCGTTGGGATACTTGGCCAGAGCGCAGCAAGTGCGGCTGGTCCAGTCCAGGCTGGGATCGTAAATACCGCGCGGATCCTTGCTGTCCACATCAATCGTGATACCGCCTACCGCATCAACCGCGTCGCGGAATGCCCCATAGTTCACCAGCGCATCATACTGTATGGGAATACCGAGGGTGTCTTGCACCACCTCGCGGAGCGTATCTATGCCGCCGTTGGGATACGCAGCATTAATCTTGGCATGACCGTAGCCCGGGATGTCCACCCACAAGTCACGCGGTACGCTGAGCATCAGCGCCGTGCTGTGCTTGGTATCCAGACTAATCACCATGATGGAGTCGGTCAGGTTGGCCCCGTTGTGCCCCGGATCGTCGGCCGAGTTGGCCGCCACCAGAATGTTCACGCGGCCGTTATCGTTTTTCAGGTCGGCCGGTACGAACACGCCCAGCAGGCTGAGCGGGTTGTTGTTGCCGGTCAGCTTGGAAATGCTGCTATAAAATTTGAAGCCGAACGTCAGCCCGGCCGCCAGCACCAGCACGCCCGATATGGCCGCCAGCCGCCGTATCAGCCGCTTGCCGCGCCACTTTTCGCGCCGCCGCGCCTTTTTGGCCTCGCGTACTGCTTGCTTCTCTGGGTCGGGCGCTATGGGCTTGCCTGCTCGGCGGCGGTCACGCGACCGTTCGCCGCCCGCCACCACATGCGCGCCACCACGCGGCGTCATCGACGCGTCGCTGGTTAGCACGGCCTGAGGTACACTCCGCCGCGGCATCTCGGCCAACCGACCGCGATCATCGGCCGGGCCACCGGCTGTAGCGGCCTGCGGTTCGGCTAGACCCCCGTGAGCGGCAAAAATCGGTCGGCGTGGACGGTTGTCGACCGGTTTGGCAAAAAAGCCGTCAATATTGGTAGCTCGCTTCGGGCTGAAGCTATCATTCTTCTGCATAACTCGGGGTTGTATTGTACGCGAAAACAGGGTCCGAATAAAGCGTAGGCCAGCATCATGCAAAGGCGGCACACGTCGAACGCAACAGCACCGGGTACGGCGCTACAATGCAAAAACCACCCCCTCCTAAGAGCGGGTGGTTTTGGTGGGCTTATGCGCCCTGGAGCAGTTCTTTGATGGTCGAATCGACCTCGCGAAACCTGCTATCCGTGGTTGGGGTGATTTGGTACTCGTCCCAATCTTGAGTTTTATCGGAGAGCCACATGTGCTCGTCCTTTCTTTGTAAAGTTTTTGTTTTAATTTTTGTTTTAAGATGTTTTTTGTTTTATCTCAAAACTAATGCATAGTATAGCAAATTGCTTACGCTTTGTCAAGCACTTTGCGCTCCAACTCCAGCACCTAGCGTTTAGCAGTGGCTGGCGCGTGTACCCGCTCGGCATCGCGCAGCATGGCCTGGTGGCGCTGGTGCACGTCCGACGCCGCAGCCAGCAGCAGCCCGCCAGCCACGATCGCGTACACGCCCAAAATCCATACGAACGCGACTCCGGCCGCTCGCGGCTGAGACAACACCAGGATGCCGGCAACTACAGCCAGAATTCCAACGATAACCATCACCGTACGGTATGCGCCCGAACCGACTTCGAACACTCCCTCTACCACTTCGATCACACCGCGCACGATCAGAATGAAGCCGATGAGCAATATGAACGTCGTAAACGCCACGTGCGGGTGTCGCAACAAATACACACCCACACCAATCTCCGCCAAGCCAAGGAGCGGTGTGAGCACGCGCATCAGCGCCGAGCCGTCGTCATGACCATGCCCCAGCCGGCTCACGCCATGCACCAGTTCAAACAGGCCGCCTATCAACAGAAACACGCTGATCAGATAGAGTAGCGTCAAGATGGTAATGCCCGGCCAAAACACCGCCGCAATCCCGAATAGGATTGCTGCCACGCCTCGCAGCACAAGCCCTCCCGTCAGATTAGACATTTCCATTCGTGTCCTGTCCATAGCCGCCCTCCGTTGATTAATGCCCCCACTATCTGCTTCGGTGGGTCGGCTGTCTGTAAGCGTTCCGACAGTCGGGCCGTTCGTGTATAATCAAGGCATATGTTCACCGGTGAATACGTGCCGCCCATCCTAACCGTCGACAGCGTGGCGTTTCAGCTGCAGGACGATAAGCTGGTCGTACAACTAATCCAGCGCGCCCGCGAACCGTTCCAGGGCCACTGGGCTCTGCCTGGCGGCTACAGTGCTGCGGGTGAAACCACACAGGAGGCACTGGACCGGATCTTGCGCGTCAAAGTCGGTCTGAGCCTTAGTGACTTTGGGCTGTTGGAACAGCTGTATACCTTCGATACTGTGGCCCGCGATCCACGGGGTCATGCCGTTAGCGTTACTTACATGTCGCTGGGGCGCGATCTGCGGCCCGCCTTAAGCAACACCACGCAGAACCCGACGTTCTTTCCGGTGGACGCCCTGCCCGGAACTGCCTACGACCATTACGACATTATTGCCTATGCCCTGGAGCGTCTGCGCGCCAAGATCACCTACACCAACGCGGTCTTTGCCCTGCTGCCCCACGATTTTACGCTCACACAGCTGCAAGCTGCCTACGAAGCAATTCTGGGCCGCACGCTCGACAAGCGCAACTTCCGCAAGAAGTTCCTCTCGCTCGGTATGATTGAGCCCACCGACAAGATGTTCCAGGAAGGCGCACACCGCCCCGCCCGGCTGTACCGCTTTAAGCAGCAGAGTTTGCAGACACTGCAGCGCAGCTTTGAATAACGCTTTTTAGATTGGTGTTTACATAACACTTATCTAGGTGTAGTATAGTGGTACATAGTTAGTGTTGTCTATACAATTACTAAGGAAAGGCAGGTGACACCTATGGCACTAGACGTACTACATGCATATATGAACGGAGGCGATGAGCTCGACCCAGAGGCGACGCACGAAGCACTCTTCATCATCGACGTGCAGCCAGACTTTGTGGGCGACACACCCGGGGAAGACAGACTGGCTGTAGCTGGCGGGCCAGAGATTATCGCTCCCATCCAACGGATTACCGCCGCGTTCAAGCGACAGCTCGGGCGCGATGCGATTATTATCTACAGCCAGGATCGGCACCCGGAGCCCGAGTACGACTTAGACGGCAACCCCATAAAGATGACTGCGCACTTTAGCTTACGGCCAGACTACCAGACAACCTGGCCCATCCACTGCGTATCCGGCAGTTTTGGCGGCAGCATCCACGAAGCGCTTGACGTTCAAGAAGACGACATCATTGTCCACAAGGGCACCGAAGTTCTTACACAGCAGGCGTTAGAAAATGGCGAGGACACTAGCTACAGCATCTTCAGCGGCCATGTGGCCAAGACCGGTGAGCGCGTACCCGACATGGTGCGACGGCTGATGATCGGTCGAGCAACCTTTGTCGGCCTAGCCTTTGACCACTGCATCGGCCAGGGCGCTATCGATGCTGCCAAGGCCGGACTGGAGGTGAGTATCGTATGGCCCGCCACAAGCTCCGTGGATAAAGCTGGCGAAGCACGAATGCGAGGGCTTTGCGATGCGTACGGCATACGCATCATAGAAACTGAAGAGGAGTACCTGGCCGAGCTCGCCCTGCGCTAGGTCAGAAGGAGTGCTATGATCCCCGCCGAGAAACTTGAACTCCTAACCCCCGCGCAGGCGCAACCCCTAGAAGAGTGCTGGAGCGCCTACGTAGACCTCTACAAGTTCACCATGAGTCAGGAGGCTTGGCGACGCGAGCCGGATGCGACGGTAACGTTCACCTTCAAAAACCGTAATCCGAACGACCCCCTACACAACTACACCAGCCAGGCGGAACTGCAAGACCGCTTCGACGAGATGGCGTCGTGGCGATTTTCGGCGGCCGAGTTGGACGCACTACGTGCCCACACCAACAGCGTGACCGGTGAGCCCCGATTCTGCGAAGACTATATGGAATATCTGCGCACGGCATCCCTGCCCCGCGTCGAAGTCGTACGCAACCGGAAAACCGAGGAGCTAGTGCCGGTCGTGTCGGGCCCGTGGCCACTGGTGACATTCTGGGAGAACCCGCTCATGAACCAGCCGTCCGAGCTGCGCGGTGCGGCGGCTTTGCGCCGTCTTGGCTTTACCGAACGGGACGCCTGGGACGAGGGCGACCGCCGTCTGGACGACAATATTCGGCTCTTAAAGGAACACCCCGATCTAGATATCAAGTTTGCCGAGTTTGGCACCAGAAGGCGGTTCAGCCTGAAGTGGCAGGCGCACGTCATCGAACGGATGATGACTGAATGCCCGGACAACTTTGCCGGGACCTCAAACGTAGCGCTCGCGCACCGGTATGGCCTGGAGCCGATCGGCACCTATGCGCACGAAATGCACATGGTGTATGCCGCCTTGGCCAGAGCCCGCGGCCAAAGCGCACGCGCCTCGGTCGGCCAGGTGCTGGATAACTGGTATGACAGCTACGGCCCCGACCTGGCGATCATGCTGCCCGACACGTTCGGCCGGGCGTCGTTCATCGAAGACGTAACGCCACGGCAAGCCGCCCAGTGGCGCGGCTTCCGGCAAGATTCCGGTGATCCGATTGAGGTCAGTAATGACATGCTCCGCGCGTACCGCGAACAATGGGGCGTAGACCCGTCAGATAAGCTGGCGTTTTTTACCAACGCGCTGGATGTGCCAGCCGTGATTGACCTGCAACGGTATTTTCGTGATCAAGAGCGCCGCCCCGGCGCTGGACGGATGTTTACACGGCGCTACGCCATAGGCACCAAATATACACATGATATGGGACTGATATCGCCCCCAAACTGTGTCGCGAAAGTTACGCACGTCAGTTTGCCTGATGGTCGAGAAGCGGACGCCGTGAAGCTAAGTGATGACGAAGGCAAGCACACCGGCCCAGATGGTGAGGTTAGGTACTACCAGCAGGAATTTAGGCCCAGGCGTATCGGCCGATCCGCCATCGGCTAGAACCAGTGTTTGCGCCGGAAGTAGAGAAACATCGCCACGGCAAGCAGCAGCGAAACAGCCGCCAGCAGGATAAGTGTGGTGTAGGTACCCAGAAACGTCCAGGGACCGGTATCGTTGCCGCCAGGCAGTGGGATGTTCATGCCATACACTGCACCAACGACCGTAGCGGGTATAGTCAGCGTAAAGAAAATCGTCAGGATGGCCAGCACCTGGTTCGTTTGCTCGGTGCTAGTGGTAAAGTCGGCGTCTTTGTAAATCTCCACCGTCTCGTTGGCCTCCTCGATCACTTCCCACAGCTTGTTGGCGGTCTTGGTGTTGCTGGAGTAGTAGCGCGATAAGGTATGGCCGGTAAAGTGATCGATCCGTTCGGTCAGGTCTTCTAGGACAATGCGCTTGGGGCCAATGAGCCGTTTGAGTCGGACGATTTTTTGACGCACCTTGCCGATGCGCTGGGCGTCCGAACGGTTGTTATCGAACACCAGATCCTCGATGTCATCCAGCTCTTCCTGGACGGCGTCGACCATACCGGTAAGCTCCTGCAGCCAGGCGCCAATCAAGCGATACAGTACGTAGCCGGCGCCCCTTTGGAAGTGGTTGGCGGTTGCCGCCTCGTTGGTTTGGTAGTCTGCGAACAGCTCCTCCGCCACTGGACTGGCGGTTGTACGGATAGTAATCACAAAATCTTTGCCCAAAAACACGCCGGCCTGGCCAAAGGTGATTTTGCCGGTGCGCGGGTGCGCTACCGGAAAGTGCATCACAAAGAATAGATAGGTTTTTTCGGCCTCGATCTGGTTGTGCTGGATCTTTTGCGTGCTTTCGTGCAGGTGCAGCGGGTGCAAGTGGTAGCGCTCTTCCAGATCGGTCAGCACGTCCACATCCGGATTCTGCACATCGATCCACGTGACGCCTTCATGAGTTTGGCCGCGCAGGCCGTCGGCTACTAGAGCGGACCCATGGCCCGACGCGGGCATGTTTGTGTTGTTCATCGTACCTTAACTATAAAAGACAGCCGCGTAAAAATACAGTGGCAGACAACTAATGAACAGCGACGTCGTCCACATTCGCTTTGGCCCCCTTTAGGAGCGCATAGGTGATTTTATCCATACGAGCGCCGTCGAAGATAGCTTGCTTGACGTCTGAATAACGGAATGACAAGTTGCGGATGTGGGCGTTTTTGAACGACGTACCTTTGAGCGAGCTACCACTAAACACCACACTGTCAAGTTCCAGGCCCTCAAACGAGACACCACCTAGATCCGACCCATGGAACTCCGTCTTGCTCAGCGTCGCGCCGTCAAACGACGCCGCCTTGAACGCCACCGACTTGAACTTGGTGCCGGTCAGATTCGCATTCTTAAAGTTGGCGCCTTGGAGGTCGCTAGCAGCAAAAACAGCATCGGTCAGGTTTGTGCCGACGAATGAAGCACCTTTGAGTGCGGCCGCGCTAAAGACGGCCCGGCTCAGATCCGATCCGTCATAGTTAGCGCTGGTGAGCGAGCTAAAGCTAAAATTCGCCCCCGTCAAGCTTGAATCACTCAGGTCGGCCGCGTCCAATGGAACCCCAGCAAACTTTGACAAGCTCATGTTTGCCTTGGCTTGTTTGAGTGCATCTTTGAGGCTCCTTTTCGAATCGGAATCGTTTGCTGGCCTTGTCTCGTGCGGAAACTGTTCCATAATCTCGGCTACATCACCGAACGACTCAGTTGTCGCCGCATAGGCTTCGTCGTCGCTCTTGCCTTGAGCCTTTAGGTCGTTATATTTCTCGACCAAGTTGGCGAGCAGCTCTTTGGTGACTTCGGACTTGGCCGGAAAGTCACCGTACGGTGCGAATGCGTTGTCTAGAAATTGCTTCAGTTTCGGTTCCATATCGTCTCCTTCAGAGTAATGTGTCTAGGATTTTTTTGGAGTAATCCCAGTTAGCTTTGTTGCTTTGGTATAGTTCGCGCCCTGAGCTCGTGATGCGGTAGTATTTACGGCGGCCGCCTTGCGTTTCATCACCCCAATAGGCCGTAATGTAGCCGTCCTGCTCCAAGCGTTTTAGGCTGGAATACATGGTGGCTTCCTTTAACTCATAAATGTCGCCCGAGTGTTCGTAGATAAGTTTGGTAATTTGGTAACCGTATTTGTCACCGTCCAACAGTAGTTTGAGGATGATCGTGTCGGTATGCCCGCGGAGCAGGTCTGATGATAGTTTTGATGATGGCGTGTTGTGCATCATGATTACAGTATATGCCATATTACTATGACTGTCAAAGTATTTTATCTATGCCGTTTATTGCGGCTCGCTGGTGCTGTATGATTGGATCAAATGACCACACTACTTGCCACGGCTGGTACCTTTATGAAGAGGCGGCCTTCACTGACCGTTCTTATTGCCGCTGCGGCATTTATCGTGGCAATTGTTGGCACCAGCTTGTACGCCAACGCTGTAGTTTGGGACCTCTTTACTGGCCCGGGTGGAACGGCCGTTGGGAGAGGCGGCCACCCGTCACTTACCCAAACACTAGTGCAATATGATGGGTTTCAGTTTACGCACATTGCTCGGGATGGCTACACAGACGCAAACTATACGGCATTTTTACCGCTCTATCCGTTGCTCATTCGGGCCGTGTCACAGCTGCTTGCCATATCTGTTGATTATGCCGCGCTGGCCGTGTCGTGGCTGTCGCTTTGCGCGGGGGCAGTCGTGTTGTACAAGTGGGCAAAGTTTGAGCTCGAAAGCCGTAGGT
>CAZRWV010000020.1:0-12350 GCA_964603965.1 uncultured Candidatus Saccharibacteria bacterium | reverse complement strand
CACCGGTATGATGTTCAAAATAGGCGTCATACCGGTGATCTCGGAATCGTAGGCTATTATATTAAGTCGGACATTACGCTTGACCGGCTGGCTCAGGCAGTTAAGGCTACGCCTGGGAAGGGTTAGGCCAGAAGTACTGTAATTTACTCTATCTACTGAGCAGCCTGATGTAATTGTTGAGCCATCGCACATTGGCTTAGCTTTATCTGAACGGGTTTTGGTTACGGAACACTTACTCATTTTATTCGTATGTCCATGGAACCCTCTTATTTAAGGCGCAGCCCGGTCCCATATACCATAAGCATGACCTAAGTGGTGTATAGTTTATATACGTAGCGTACCATACGCAGGTGTGTGACCGCAGTCACACATACAATAAGAAAAGAAGGATATATTCAGATCATGGATAGTGACGGTATGCCGCTCGTGATCGTTATCACGCACTTCATTAACTTTATTTGTCTCTTGTTGCTTATCCGCAGCGGTCTGCACATATTGGCGGACCACCCCCTGCTGTATTGGACCGACCACACCAAGCGGGACAACTACTGGCTAAAATTCGGCAAGAAAAAGATGCCGAAAGACAAACTCTGGACAGCTCACGACGAAGCGGAGGTGTCCAGCCACGTTTACACGTTGCCAGGTGGCGGCCATCACGAATTCGGCATGGCCCGCAACTGGCACTTTACGACTGCCATCCTGTGGCTGCTTACCGGCGCGGTGTACTGGGGGTATATGTTTACTACCGGGAACTGGCGGCGGCTTATCCCGACCAGCTGGGCCGTGTTCCCGGCTGCCTGGCACGACCTCCTCGGCTATTTGACGCTCCATATTCCGCCGATAACCGCGTTCCGCCCGTACGACGCACTGCAGCGATTGACGTACGCCGGCGTAGCGTTTTTGCTGCCTGCGCTGATGATTGTGACGGCGCTGGGTATGTCTCCGGCCTTCACTAACCGTTTCCCGCGTTATGTGCTGCTGTTTGGCGGTCGCCGGCAGGCAGCCCGCAGTTTGCACTTTATCGGCATGCTGCTGTTCTCGGCATTCCTGGTCATGCACGTGCTGATGGTCGCCCTGGTGTACTTTTCGCGCAACGTACGGATCATCACCTTTGGTACGGCCGACGTCCGGCTTGGTGCTGCGCTGGCGGTATTTTTCTCGGCGCTGGTGCTCGTTTTGATTTTCAACATCTTCATCACTTACTTTACCCTTAGGCACCGTGTGGGCGTGCGGAGGGTAATGGTAGGCGTCCTAAACCCCGTTATCCACGTCGTGTTCGGCTGGATGGTGCCGCGCAAAAATTATCAGAAAAAGGACGTATCTCCATTCTTCCGCGTCAACGGTTACCCGCCGGAAACTGAGGAATTTTATAAATTACGCGACAACGGCTACAAAGATTGGCGCCTGAAAGTCGGCGGCCTGGTGGAGCACGAACTGTCGCTCGGCCTGGACGACTTGCAGGCTATGCCGAAACAAGAGCAGATCACCAAACACATATGCATCCAGGGCTGGAGTGCGATAGGCGAGTGGGGCGGCGTGTCCATGCAAGAGATCCTTGAACGCTGCAAGCCCGACAAACGTGCCAAGTACGTCGTGTTTCATGCCTACGACGTGGATGCCGAAGGCTGGCATTTCTACGAAGCCCTGCGCACATCGGACATGAAAGACCCGCAGTCAATCTTGGCCTACGAAATGAACTGGAAGCCGCTCAGTTTGGAACACGGTGCACCCCTGCGGCTGCGCTGTGAACGTCATCTTGGCTACAAGATGGTCAAGTACATCAAATCGATAGAATTCGTCGAAGATTTTAAACAGATGGAGCGCGGCCGCGGGGGCTATCGCGAAGATAATGTGCTGTTCGACTGGGAAGCCTCGATATAACGAACGCGGCAAGACTAAAAACATAAAAACTTTAAGCAAAAGATGAAAACGGCGACTACAAATCATAGCAGAAAGTTTATCGCTCTTGCAGCCGCCACCAGTTTGCTGACGCTTAACTTCTGGGCCTGGTCGCTCATCTCGCCGTTAGCGGTCAGCTACGCCAAAGAATTTTCGCTGAGCCCGTTCATGCTATCTGTTTTGGTGGCAGCGCCGGTGATGGTCGGGTCGCTGGGTCGGGTGCCGCTGGGAGTCCTGAGTGATCGTTATGGCGGGCGGCGGGTGCTGGCGGTGGTGTGCGTGGCTGCGGCTGCGGCGGTGGCCGGCCTGACCGTAGCTGACAGCCCTCCTCGTTTGTTGACGGCGGCGGTAGCGTTGGGTGTTGCCGGCGCAGCGTTTGCCGCGGGCGTACCGTTTGTGAACGCCTGGTTCCCTAAAAACCAGCGCGGTCTCGCCTTGGGCATGTACGCAATCGGCAATGCCGGCACGGCGGTATCCGGCCTGTTGACGCCACGACTGGCCGGAGTGCTCGGGCGAACACAGATGTTCTGGCTGGTGGCAGCTCTGCTGCTTGCGGCCGGGATAGCGATGGGGATGTTCGGCCGCGAGAGCCCATCCTGGAGACGGGCCAAGGGCAGCAGCTTCAAACGGCTATGGGCGGCGCTGAAATGGGAATTAACGTGGAAGCTGTCACTGCTGTACGCGTTAACGTTTGGCGCGTTCGTGGCGCTAGGGTTGTATCTGCCAGTACTCCTCAACCAATCGTACGGGCTGAGTACGGCTGATGCGGCCGCACGGGCGGCCGGATTCGTGCTGCTGGCGACGCTTGTCCGACCGCTTGGCGGCTGGTTGAGTGACCGCTTGAGCGGGTTGGTGGTAATACGAACGGTGTGCCTTATCATGGCTGTGCTGGCGGTGTTGGCGGCCTGCAAACCGGAACTGGCACCGCTCGGAACAGTCGCCTATTTGGGCCTGGCGGCGGCGCTGGGTATCGGTAACGGCGCCGTATTTGCCATCATCGGCCATCGCTGTCCGGCCGCTATTGTCGGCACAGTGACCGGGTTGGTTGGCGCTGCCGGGGGTCTAGGCGGATACTTTCCACCGCTTATCATGGGCCTGAGCTACCAGCTGTTCGGATCTTACGCAGCAGCGCTAGGCCTGTTCGCTCTGGCCAGCCTTGGTTTGTTCGCGGGCCTGCGTCATTTATTCGGGCTCAGTGCTAAATACTAAGGTTTTTGAAATGTACGCATAATGGTTAAGGATTGTCCATGAAACTCAAACCGTTTACGCCAAAGAAATTCCGGCGCCGCGTTTTCTCGCAGCTATGGATGTTGGCACTCCAGTTTATAGTGGGCATGCTGTTGAACATAATCGGCAGCGAGACGAGTGGGGCAAGCCATGTTGTATATAACGTCGTACTGGTCGTGCACGTGCTGAACGCAATCGGGCTGGTGGAGGGTGGCATATACATTGCCGTCAAGGAACGGAACAAGCTTTCCTGGTGGACCGCCCTCGCACTATTCGCTACTTCGTGCGCCGGAGTATTGACGGTGGTCACCGGTCAGGACATCTGGTCGTTTGCTATGGCATGCGGGTTCCTGGTCTCGGCATGGCTGTGCGTCGTGCTGTACATGCGTGCCGACCGCGTACTGCGGGGCTACGCCGAATAGCGGTTTCGCTTGTCTTTAAGAGGGCGCGTTGCTACTGCGCCCATAAACACCACTGCAGCTGCAACTCCCAGGGTAATTTTACTGGCATATATGAGTCCTGCTGCAGCGACATCGCCCGCTGCTGATGTTGCTGGGGCACGCTGCAGTCCGGGTATCGCCGAGCCGGCACTGTTTTTCACCGCGCTAACAATGGCTGACTGTTGGGTGGCGGGTAAGGGTGTTTGCGCCAAGTTGCTTGTTGTGTAGCGAGCCAAGGCGCCGATAAGAATTGCGCCCATAACGGCCACGCCAAGCGCTGCGCCAAGTTGCCTCACGGTGCTCTGCAGGCCGGACGCCTGACCAGACTCATGCTCCGGTACTTCAACCAGAATAACGCTCGTCAGTTGTGCTGTGGCCATACCGACGCCAAGGCCGTATAAGAACAACAGGACAGCAATTGGCCAAGTGACGACGGTTGAACTAAGCACCAAGGCCAGTAATCCGATTGCCACAGCTTCGGTTACAAGACCAACCTGTACCACTCGTTTACTGCCCATGCGCCCGGTAAGTTGCGGTGTGGCGCCCGAAATTATAAATGTTCCTAGGGCCAGGGATACGATTAGCCAACCGGTGCCAAGCGCAGAATACCCAAGGGCATTTTGTAGCAGCAGCGGTAGGGTAAACAGCAAACCAAACTCACCCGCCGAAACAATCAGCGCAGCGGCCGAGCCAATCCTAAATGATGTAATTTGGAAAAGCCTGAGGTTGATCAGTGACGCACTGCCTTTTTTAGCGTTCCGCGACTGCAGCATGATGAATCCCGCAACGAGCGCCAGACCGCCAATCAGGGCAAATATTACTGGCGAGATTGTACCATTGGACTGCGAAATCCAGCCGTAGCGTTGGGCCTCAATAAGGCCGAAAACAATCGCGCCAAATCCTAATGACGAAGTCAGAACGCCCGGAACGTCTATACGCTTATCGGGGTTGCTGTCCCGTGTCTCGGGCACGAATAGCAGAGTAAACACTAGGATCAACACGCATATGGGTATGTTTATTAGAAACGCCCAACGCCACGTAAAATCTGTCGTTAGCCAACTGCCGACCAGCGGGCCTATAGCCGCCATGCCGCCTATAGTTGAACCCCATACCGCGAAGGCAATACCTCGGTCCTTACCCTTATAAATCGCATTGATGCTCGACAGTGTTGCAGGTAAGATCATGGCTGCGCCCAGTCCTTGAATAAAACGGGAAGCAATCAGTGTGCTTGGGCCGTTGCTTGCCCCGGCGAGTATGCTACCCAGTACAAATACCGCTATGCCGGCCAGGAACAGCCGGCGTCTGCCGAATATGTCTCCCAGCTTACCGGTGGTCAGCAGCAAGGCTGCAAATACCAGCGAATAAATCGTGTTGATCCACTCGGCTTGGGTTGTTGAGAGTTTGAGGTCGCGGATGATGACCGGCAGTGATACATTGACCACCGTTGCGTCCATGATGATGATTGCAACACCGAGCGAAATCGCCACGAGCGCCAGCCATTTTTTATTTGTATTAGCCATTAGTCTATAAACGATGCGTTAGTATTAATCACGATCTTTAGTCGAAGTACCCGTTCAGTATAGCAAAATAATTACTTTGCCTTAACCGGGAGTATAACGCACTTCGTGCTACGAGGAATCGGAACGCTACTAACAGATGTGGCTCTGACTCCTGTTGCGGAGCGACATAAATTGCTTGGCTGGGCATCATCGGCGAGGTTAGAACGGTATTGCTAGTATGTATCAATCCTCGGAGTGCCGGTATCTGAACTTAAGCGCCTTTTCTATCTTGGGAGTCATAATGACTTGCCCGTATTTTTCCAGGAATAATTCACCATAATCTGGACCCATATTTCTCTGCAGGCTCCATATCGCATCAGCTAAATCTAATTCTGGCGGGCCGAAGGCCATTTGGCCAAAATCTATATAACCAATTTCTTGTTGCTCAGAAATGATGATATTAGGAAGCGCCATGTCACCATGCAGAAGCACATCCGTTGAGCTTGCTTTGGGGAACGCCCGAGTGGCATCCATGGCATGGAGCTGCTTAACGGCTTTGGCGAACGTATCGACAATTTCAAGCTCCGGCCACTCCTCAATTAACTCAACAAGGTTTTTGCCAGGCAGCTCGCTAATTAATAAGTAGTCACTCCTGCCCGCATCGTAAAAATTAATAACTCTAGGGGTGTTTAGTAATCCTTCAAGCTTTTTGAGGTTATCACACTCGGCCTTAAGCGTAGACGAAATCTTGAGATAGTAATTACTATCAGGCGTTTCAATTTTGTAAACTTCATCCTGGTGAGAGTGGACATGCCTTGTTGCTTTAAATGGCATGTCGAGTATTCCGGATAGCCATTTCTTTGCATAAGGATCAATCTGGTCCATTGACAATATCATAGCATCAAAAAAGACTTCCGAAGAAGTCTTTCAGGGTGTATGCTTGGCTGGGGATGAGGGATTCGAACCCCCGATCATGGGACCAGAACCCATTGCCTTACCACTTGGCCAATCCCCAATAATCACTCCCGGCAGGCCGGCGCGGGAATAACAGATGCGATTGTAGCAAATCGGAGCGGTTTTGACTAGACCATACTCACATAGCCACGTATAATGACGCGTAATGATGCGTTTGGTCGAACTAGCGCTGCGAGGGGGTACGCTGTGAGCGGGGATGTATTCGCGCAGCTGAGCCTGGTGATCGTGCTGGCCGCGACGCTGGCCATGTTGATGCGCTTGCTGCGCCAGCCTTTGATCATCGGACACATTATCACTGGTATTCTGGTGGGGCCGTCAGTGTTCAAGCTGGTGGACGCGCGCAATGCGTTCGAGGCGTTCAGCAAGATCGGCATCACGCTGCTGCTGTTCATCATTGGCTTGGAGTTGAATGCGGCGGTGGTTCGGCGCATGGGCCGCACCGTGATAGTTAGCGCGTTGGCGCTCCTGGCGTTCATGGGCGGCATTGGTTTTTCGGCCGCGGCGATCTTGGGCTTTAAACCAAACGAATCAGTCCTGATCGGTCTGGCACTGTTCTTTAGCAGCACGATTATCATCGCCAAGGTGCTGAGCGACAAAAAGGAATTGTCGCGCCTGCACGGTCAGATCGCCATCGGCATCATTCTGTTGGACGACGTTGTGGCAACGATTGCACTGCTGTTTGTGGCCGCGGGCAAAAACGGCTTCCAGGGCCCGAGTGAGTTGCTGTGGCTGGCGGCCAAAGGCATCGCGCTGGTACTGGTGTTTAGCTTCATCGGCCTAAAGGTGCTGCCGCGCCTGGGCCGTTTTATGGCCGAATCGCAAGAGTTGCTGTTTTTGTTTTCACTGGCCTGGGGCTTTGGCATTGCTACTTTAGTGTCCAAAGTGGGCTTTTCGGTCGAAGTTGGTGCGCTGTTTGCGGGCGTGGCGCTTGCCCAGCTGCCGTACGCTGCCGCGATGGGTTCGCGCCTGAAGCCGTTGCGTGACTTTTTTGTGGTGGTGTTCTTTATTACGCTGGGCGAGGGTCTGAGCCTCGGTGGTCTGCAGGCCGCGCTGCTGCCGGCAGTGGTGTTTGCGGTGCTGGTGCTGGTGATGAAACCGGTTATTGTTATGGCGGCGCTTGGGCTGTTGGGCTATACCAAACGTACGGGCTTTAAGGCAGCGATCAACCTCTCGCAGATAAGTGAGTTTTCGATCATTCTGATCGTGCTGGCTGCCGGCACCGGCTTGGTTGGCCACAAGGTGTCCTCCGTCATCACCTTGGTGGCGCTGATCACCATCGCTATATCGACATACCTGATGCAGTACGACAACGCCATCTACCGCAAGCTGGAAAACGGCTTGCGTATCTTTGAACGCGCCGAAACCAAAGAGCACGAAATGCACGTCAAAAACTATCCGATCATTCTGTTTGGTTACAAAAAGGGTGGTCACGAGTTTGTTAAAACGTTCCACGACATGGAGAAGCCGTTCCTGGTGGTTGATTACAACCCGGATGTTATGGACTTGCTCGATCGCCAGCACATCCCGTCACTATACGGTGACGTGACAGACCCGGAGTTGCTGGCTGAGCTGCACCTGCCCAGCATGCAGCTGGCGGTAAGTACGATTGCGGACCAGCCCACCAACCTTGCATTGGTGCGCTACATTCATCACCATAACCCCGACGCAGCGATTATCTGCCCGGCCGATGACCACGACGAAGCGGCTCAGCTGTATTCTGTTGGCGCGAGCTATGTCATCCTACCGCACCTGATCGGCAGCGAGCGCATCGGCACGTTCCTAGCGCGCAACGGCCTGGACAAGCAAAGTTTCGAAGAATTCCGCGAAAAACACCTGATGGCCATTGGTCGGATTGCCGCGAGCAGTTAAACTGAAGCTTGCCGAGGATACCATGTCAGATATTTCAAAAAAGATTGCAAGTTTCTTTGAGTCGTACCCACTACGCACATTCGATAGGCAGCAGATTATGGTCCGTGCCGAGGACAAGGTCTCGGCGGTCTTCTACCTGGTAGACGGCCGGGTCAGCCAGTACGACATAACGTCTTCGGGTAACGACGTGGTGGTAAATGTGTTTAAGCCGGGCGCGTTCTTCCCAATGTCGGTAGCCTTGAACAATACCCAGAATCACTATTTCTTTGAGGCCGACACAAACGTTACCGCACATGTCACGCCTGCTACTGACGCGGTCCAGTTTCTGAAGGACAATCCCGACGTATCGCTCGATCTGCTAAGTCGCGTATATCGTGGCATGGACGGCGTACTGAGGCGTATGGCGCACCTGATGGGTGGTGACGCCAAAAGTCGCCTGTTGTTTGAATTGCTGAACGCGGCGTCGCGCTTTGGCGAACCACAAGAGGATGGGTCGGTCTATCTGCCGCTCAAGGAAAGTGGTCTGGCCAGGCATTCCGGCCTTGCACGCGAAACGGTTAACCGTGGTATGCAAGACCTCAAGGCAGCCGGGCTGGTCAGCGTGACGCACAGTGGCATAACTATCGTGCACACAGACCAGCTGGAAGCGATGCTTGGCCTGGCTCTATAGATCAGGGTTGCGCAAGAAATATAGTTTGAGCAGCAACGGCATTTGTGATTGCCGTCACAGAGCTCGTTGAGGCAGCAGACTATGCTGGAGCTCGTGGCCGATTTCCGTACAAACGTAGCAGGTGTAGCCAATATAGCACTGATGCTCGGGGAAATCGGCCATTTTGATAGTTCGCACTATGGGGCGCGCACGGTACAATAAACACGAGGATTATAAACCATGAATAATAGCCGTAAGCGCCTACTAACAGTCAACGCGGGATCTTCCAGTATCAAGGTGGCGGTTTTTAGTATCGAAGACTCAGTCAAAAAGATGTTTGAGGCCATGATCGACAATATCGGGCAGCCTTCGGTGCGCTTGGTGGCGGACCATAAGGCCGAGACGGTCACCGCCGCTGATCACACCGCTGCTGCCGCTTTGTTGGTGGAGTGGCTGACCATACGCGTGCCGGCTGATACAATCGCCGCGGTCGGCCATCGGGTAGTGCATGGTGGCCCTAAATACTACCGGTCGCAAGCAGTGACGAGCGAGTTACTGTCTGACTTGCAAGCGCTCACGGACTTCGACCCCGATCATCTGCCTGTCGAACTGCAGCTAATCGAGACATTCCAACAGCTGCTGCCGGGCGCCAAGCAGGCCGTTTGCTTTGATACCGCGTTTCACCACGATTTACCTACCCGCGCGCGGCTGCTGCCCATTCCGCGACGTTTTGCGGCGGAGGGCATCCGTCGCTACGGTTTCCACGGCCTGTCGTACGCATTCATTCTGGAGGAGTTACGGCGGGTGGAGGGCGAAGCGGCTGCGAACGGCAAAGTAATCATCGCACACCTGGGTAGCGGCGCCAGCCTGGCCGCGTTACACCATGGCAAATCCATCGATACCACGATGAGTATGACACCCGTCTCGGGCATCCCCATGAGCACGCGATCCGGGGACCTCGACCCGGGGCTGGCATTGTATTTGGCGCGCACGCAGGGCTATGACGCCGAGAAGTTTAATCATATGGCCAACTTCGAGTCAGGATTGCTCGGCATGTCCGAAACCACTGCCGACATGAAGCGGCTGCTGGAAGTTGAAGCCGACAATGAGCACGCCAGAGATGCGGTCGAAGTGTTCTGCTACCAGCTAACCAAGGCTATCGGCGGGTTGGTGGCTGCACTCGGCGGGCTCAATACACTTGTTTTCACCGGAGGGATGGGTGAAAATGCGCCCAAAATCCGATCACGTGTCTGCAACAGTCTGGCGTTTCTGGGTGTTAGTCTGGACGTGGTGCGGAACCAGGCAGGCGACCGTCTGATATCCGGGGAGGGTAGTGTAGTGGGAGTGCATGTGATTCACACCGACGAGGCGATAACGATCGCGCGCGAAACCGCTGCACTCATGTAGCAACGAATAAAACGAAAGGGTGGATATGACTCCAACAACCGATAACCCGCTGAACGAGCAAATGCTGCGCAATGTTGACGCCTATTGGCGTGCCGCCAACTATCTGTCGGTCGGCCAAATCTATCTTTGCGACAATCCCTTGCTCAGGGAGCCACTGCAGCTGGATCATGTCAAAAAGTTGTTGCTGGGCCATTGGGGTACTACGCCTGGCCAGAACTTTATTTACGTACATCTGAACCGCATTATTAAAGAGCACGACCTGAATATGATTTATATATCCGGCCCCGGGCATGGCGGCCCGGCGCTGGTGGGCAATGTATATATGGAAGGCACCTTCACCGAATATTATCCCGAGGTCACGCAAGATACAGCCGGACTCAAGAAGCTGTTCCAGATGTTTTCGTTCCCGGGCGGTCTGTCCAGCCATGTGTCGCCGCAGGTGCCCGGGTCGATCCACGAAGGCGGCGAGCTGGGGTATTCGCTGAGCCATGCCTTTGGCGCGGTGTTGGATAACCCAGACCTTATTACTGCCTGTATTGTTGGGGACGGCGAGGCCGAGACCGGTCCGCTGGCGACGGCTTGGCACTCCAACAAATTCATTAATCCCAAGACCGACGGCGCGGTACTGCCGATCTTGCATCTCAACGGGTACAAGATCAGTAACCCCACGCTATTAGCCCGCATCGAGCACGAAGAGCTGGAGCAATTGCTGCGCGGCTATGGCTGGACGCCTTACTTTGTGGAAGGCGACGACCCGATGGAAATGCACCAGCTGATGGCTGCTAAACTCGACGAAGTGGTGCACGAGATCAAACGTATCCAAAGTAACGCGCGTGATAATGGCGACACTACCCGGCCGCGCTGGCCAATGATCGTGCTGAATTCACCAAAAGGTTGGACTGGGCCTAAAACCATTGACGGTCGGGCGGTAGAAGGCAACTTCCTCTCACATCAGGTGCCGCTGGCAGTCGATGCGGCTCATCCAGACAACGTAGCAGTTCTGGAGGAATGGTTGAAGAACTATCGGCCGGAAGAATTGTTTGACGAAGGTGGTACGTTGCTGCCCGAGTTGGCGGCACTGGCGCCGGCGGGCGAGCGCCGTATGGGCGCTAACCCACATGCCAACGGCGGTATTTTTATGCGCGAGCTGGTGCTGCCGGACTTCCGCAGCTACGCCGTGCCTGTAGAGCACCGGAGTGTCGCCAACGAGGGCAATGTGCACGCGCTCGGGCCGTACTTGCGCGACGTGGTCAAGCTCAACCAAACGCGGCACAACTTCCGTATTTTTGGCCCGGACGAGTTGGTTTCCAACAGGATGGAGGCCGTGTTTGAAGTAACTGATCGGCAGTGGATGGCTCGCACCAGGTCGACCGACGAGGCACTAGCCTCGACCGGTTCAGTGCTGGACTCCATGCTGAGCGAGCACCAGGCCGAAGGTTGGCTGGAGGGCTATCTGCTGACTGGACGGCACGGTATGCTCCATAGCTACGAGGCGTTCATCCGCATTGTCGACTCGATGGTGAACCAGCACGCCAAATGGATCAAGATGTCGGACGAGCTGCCGTGGCGGCACCCCATCGCTTCGCTCAACTATCTGCTGACCTCGCATGTCTGGCGCCAAGACCACAACGGCTTCACACACCAAGACCCGGGGTTTATTGATCACCTGTTGAACAAAAAGGCGGCTGTGGTGCGCATTTACTTGCCGCCCGATGCCAACTGCCTGCTGTCGACGATGGATCACTGTCTAAAGAGCCGCAACTACATCAATCTGACTATCACAGGCAAGCACAATAGCCCGCAATGGCTGTCGATGGACGAAGCGGTTGAGCATTGCACCAAGGGCGTGAGTGTTTGGGATTGGGCCAGTAGTGACCAAGGCGGTGAGCCCGATGTGGTTATGGCGTGCGCTGGCGACGTGCCCACGCTTGAAACGTTGGCGGCTGTGTCTATCTTGCGCGAGCACTTGCCGCAGCTAAAAGTCCGCGTAGTAAACGTAGTGGACCTAATGCGATTGGAACCTGCCACCGAACATCCTCATGGATTAAGCGACCCAGAATATGACGCGCTCTTTACTAAGGACAAAGAAATCATCTTTGCGTTTCATGGTTACCCATGGGTGGTGCACCGCCTGACGTACCGGCGCAACAATCGCAATATCCATGTGCGCGGGTACAAAGAGGAGGGTACGATTACAACCCCATTTGACATGACCGTGCGCAACGACATGGACCGGTTCCATCTGGTGATAGATGTAATTGATCGGGCCGGCTTAACCAGTAACGGCGCGCTGCAGTTAAGGCAATTTATGGAAGAGAGGTTGATTACGCACGCGGAATATATCAAAGTCCACGGCGTGGATATGCCGGAAATTGCCGACTGGCG
>CAZRWV010000019.1:11319-12415 GCA_964603965.1 uncultured Candidatus Saccharibacteria bacterium | reverse complement strand
AAAGGCCACGCCCAATTCCGCGTTGTCGTCCAAGACAGTCGTCGGACCCCTACCAGCGGTAAAATCGTTGCCCAGTTGGGTACCTACGACCCGCACACCAAAACCGTCACCATCAGCCAGGAGCGTGCCCAGCACTACCTGGACCACGGTGCTCAGCCCAGCCCCCGCGTTGCCGCTCTCTTGAGCGCCCAGGGTGTCAAGCTGCCCAAGTGGGTCACACCCGTTGGCAAAAAAGCCGGCAAGATCCGCAACCCCGACAAGTTGCGCAGTAACCAGCCCAAGGAAGAGGCTGCTCCTGTCGAACCCGAGGCACCTGCTGCCGAAGCCCCGGCTGAAGCCGCAGAGGCACCTGCCGAACCAGCTGCCGAGTCTGCCGAAACTGCACCCGCTACCGAAGACGCCCCAGAGGCGTAGGGTCGCCCCGCTTACTTGCGGACTCATATTTGATTAGTTTTTCAGCGCCGAGCGTCAGACGTTTGGTATAATTAGTTCACGGCGAGGCAGACTGAAAGTGAAGGAGATAGCCATATGGCCACAAGTATAGATCAACAATTTGTCGAGTTCATCGTCAAATCATTGGTAAATAATCCTGACGCGGTCCAGATCGACCGCCGGATTGACGAAAAAGGCGTCCTGCTGGAATTAACCGTTGACGCCGAAGACCTGGGACGAGTAATCGGCAAGCGCGGTGCGACCGCGCAAAGCCTGCGTACACTGCTGCGCGCACTGGGCACCAAGAACGAGGCCCGGTACAACCTAAAGATTGTGGACGTCGACCGTCCCGAAAGCGAACGCGGCACCAGCTCGAATGGTGCGTCAAGCACCGCCGCTGCCAACGACGACGGCGATGACGTCACCACACCGGCACCAACCGCCGCTTCTGACGACGATGACGACGACGACGCGCCGGCCCCCAAAGCCAGCAGCGACGCTGTGGCCCGCACCCGCAAGGAGCTGGCCGACCTCGACGACCTGGATATCTAGGAACGCGTTGTACCCCCGTCTAACAAAAGGACCGCTTTCTACAGCGGCCCTTTTGTTATATAATATAGAACAATGGAAGCGAGAAAGCACTAGATGGCCGGCGATAACCCGG
>CAZRWV010000019.1:0-11309 GCA_964603965.1 uncultured Candidatus Saccharibacteria bacterium | reverse complement strand
CATCCCCGCTCCCAAGTCTACTGAAAGCGACGCCGTCGCTCGTACCCGCAAGGAACTTGCGGACCTCGACGACCTGGATATCTAGTTACGCGTTGCGCTTTGTCTGGCAGAAGGACCGCTTTTTACAGTGGTCCTTCTGTTGTATAATATAGAACAATGGAAGCGAGAAAGCACTAGATGGCCGGCGATAACCCGGAGCACACGGGCGAGTGGCGCAAGAAGACACTGGAAGAAGTCCTTGCTGAGGTACTGCTTCAGGGCGTCGAGGATGCTGCAGTGGCACAACGTCTAATACCGGAGGTCTGTCTCAAGAATGTCGTCGAGGCGGGACTAATTAGTCTTGCTCACAAGCTTATTCAAGAAATGGCGACCGACCAGGCTCGTCGAGCAAGAGCGGCTGGAGAAGCTGGAGTATTCGAGCAAATAATAAAGGAATCATGGGGTAGCGATGAAGATCCAGGTCATAACCCTCTTTCCTGAAATGTTCACCGGCGTGCTCGGCAGCAGCATGCTGTGGAAGGCGGCAGACCGTGGCATTGTGCAGTATGAGTTCATTAATCTGCGCGAGTTCGGTTTGGGGCCACGCAAGCAGGTGGATGACACGCCCTATGGCGGTGGTGACGGCATGCTCCTCAAGCCCGAGCCGGTAGTGGCGGCGATTGAGCAGGCCAGGGCGAATGATCCCAGTGCGCTGGTGCTGCTGCCCACACCGCGCGGCAAGTTATACAAGCAATCCGACGCCAAAGATCTGGCAGCCGTTGGCCAAGACGGCCGCGGCCTCATCATCGTCTGCCCGCGCTACGAAGGTTACGACGAGCGCATCACCGCCTATGTGGACCGCCAATATTGCCTGGGGCAGTACGTGCTAACCGGCGGCGAGTTGCCGGCCATGACTATTATCGACAGTGTAGTGCGCTTGCTGCCCGGCGTGCTCGGCGGCGAAACCAGCGCCGACATCGAATCGTTCCAGGATGACGACGAGAGCATCGAATTCCCACAATACACGCGGCCCGAAGAGTTCCGCGGTGTCAAAGTGCCTGAGGTGCTATTGACCGGCCACCACGGCGAAATCGCCAAGTGGCGAGCGGCCCAGGCCAAAAGAGCCAATTCGCACTAGGCCTAAGACGGGTCCTATCTGGCCATCCTAGCTCTTTGGGCTTCAACCAGGTCGACCCCGTGAGCTCTAGCCAGGGCCGCTGCCGCAAAATGCAACCTAACAGGCACCAAGACTAGGTCGCTTGTTGCAAGGTTTTCGTGTCGAGCCTGTGCAGAATGCTCAGTCGGCTCGACATACCTGTTTATCATCCCTGCCGCCCACAGTATGCTTTGTGCTACGTTTTCTTCGTCGCCGCTATGTGCGTCCCAATCAATTTCATCCGGGTCAAATCCAAGCAGGTTTATGATCTGTGTCCGGTACAAAGCCAGATCAGGAATGACCTGCTGTCGTATTATATCGGCACTCCCGGTACCTTCCTCGTACTCAACCAATTTAAATCCAGCTTTCGTGATGTGCTCACCAATGTGTCTTGGCGTTTGGTCTCTCCACGTCAGGCCCTCGTATTCGCAGTAGAAATGATTTTTGTCAAAATGACGAGTTTCCTCAATGAGTAGTTCAGGCATAGTGTTCATTGTAACACCTCCGCGGTATACTAGAGGGAGCTAAACGGAGGGTTCCCCATGCGACTACCATTCATCAAGCCTGTCTACGCCCATTGTGATCTGCCCTGTGGCGTGTACGACCCGGCTCAGGCCAAGATCGAAGCACAGAGCGTTAAAGCCATCATGGACAAAATGGCCAACTTTGAGGGCGACGACCGCGTACGCGCGTTGTTTATCAAAGAAGAGCGAGCCGAGCTGGTCAAGCACCACCTGTGGGTGCTGTGGACCGACTATTTCAAGCCGGAGCATCTGGCCAAGTATCCTGATTTACACGACAAATTCTGGAAAGCCACCAAGCAGGCCGGCGAATGCAAACACCACAGCGACCCGGCCGAGGGCCAAAAGCTATTGGACATGATCGATGAAATCGCCGAAATCTTCTGGGCGACCAAAAAAGCGTAGCGCGCTGCGCGGGCGCAAGCATTTCATAATCCGCCAGGTGGAGGGCGACAGCATGTTGCCCGTGCTCAAACCCGGCCAGTTGGTGATTGGCCGCCAAACCCGTGAGCTTAGGCCGGGTGATGTCGTGATCGTCAGCCACAACGGGCTGGAGAAGATCAAACGCATCGAGCGCCAGCAGGGCGACCTGATCTATCTGCTCGGCGATAATCCGGCCGCGAGCACCGACAGCCGCAACTTCGGCTGGGTGCAGGCGCACACGATAGTTGCCAAAGTGGTGTGGCCCAAGTTGTAAAATCAACGCCTCGCGGCCTGTGCGCCGGCTTGCTATACTGGAGCTATGAAACTCACCGACGAAGCAGTCATCGCGGACCTCAAGGACCCGATTGTGACCACAGTAAAACAGTCCGTCAACCAAGCGGTTGAAGAGGCTGTTGCGCCGCTGCGAGAAGAGATGCGGCAGGGGTTTGCAAAAGTCGGAGCCGACTTGGACGCGCACCGCCAGGAGACCAAAGAAGGTTTTGATGAGGTGAATATGCGACTGGGCACCGTTGCCGATGCGCACGCCGAGCAGCTAGAGGAGTATGGCCGAGAGCTCGACAGACAGGGTCAAGAGCTGGCCACGCTCAAACAAAAACTCGCCTAACGAACGGAACACAGACATATGGCCGAACACGCATTCTCCCCACTCAAACCAAAAGTAGTCCTCGGCGTTGCTGCCCACCCCGACGATCTGGAGTTCAGTGCGGCTGGCAGCGTCGCTAAGTACGTGGCCGAAGGTGCCCAGGCGTATTATCTGATTCTGACCAACGCCAACAAGGGCACCGAAGACCGTTCCATTACGCCGGACCAGCTGCGCGACATGCGGCGCGAAGAGCAGCGTCAGGCAGGCCAAGCTTTGGGACTGACGGACGTCTTTTTCTGCGATTACGATGACGGCTACCTGGAATGCACACTGGACGTTAAGCGCGACGTGGCGCGCGTGATCCGCCGGGTCAAGCCGGATGTCGTGATTACGCTGGATCCGACCACGATCTATTCAGCGGAGCGCGGGTTTATTAATCACTCCGACCACCGGGCAGCCGGACAGGCCACACTCGACGCGGTGTATCCGTTGGCACGCGACCATCTCGCCTTTCCCGAGCTGCTGACCGACGAGGGCCTGGAGCCGCACAAAGTGCGTACGGTGCTCATGAACAGTTTTGGTGCGTCCAACTTCCTGGTGGACATTACGGCGCACATGGACACCAAACTCAAGGCGCTGGGTGCACACGCCAGTCAGCTGGCCGATCCGGACATGTCGTACGACGTGGTCAAAAACTGGGCGGCGCAGGCCGGGGCTAAAGCGGGCGTCAAGTACGCCGAAGGTTTTATTCGGATCGATCTGAGTATGTAGCCAATCGCTTAGGCTATAGCGCTGCGCTGTGTTCGCCCACTTCGAGTCCCTCGCCCTCGGCTTCTCCCCGAGCGCCAGCGCGCAGTGGTGCTTCGCGTAGCAACAGTGCAACCACGAAGGCTGCGGCAGCGAACGGTATGCCCAGCAGGAACACGTCGTGGAACGATGCCGCAAAAGCGGTCAGTACCTGGTGTGCTTGGGCGGGTGGCAGCGTAGCCAGGCTGGCGCTACTATTGTGCAGACCCTGAGCGGCCCGTGCGGCGATGGTAGGGGGAAGCTGTTCAGCCAGATGGTGCACCAAGCGGTTGGCCAGCACGGCACCAAAGATGGCGGCACCCAGCGAGCTACCGATCGACCGGAAGAACGTTACCGATGATGTGGCGGTGCCGAGGTGCTTGCGGTCCACCGAGTTCTGCACGGCCAGCGTCAGCACGGGCATGACCATGCCGATGCCGGCTCCCAGTACGAACATCCACACGCCCAGCAGCACGCGGTTGGTGTCCACACCGATGTGGCTGAACAGCCAGAAGGCGAGCGTCACGATCAGGGTGCCGACGATCGGGAAACGGCGGTAATGCCCGGTCTTGGAAATCAGGCGGCCGGATGTGACTGATGCGGACATCAGACCAGCTACCAGCGGCAGCAGCATCAGGCCGGACTTGGTAGCCGAGTCGCCGCGGATAATCTGCTGGTACTCCGGCAGGAAGATCAGGGCGCCAAACATCACGATGCCGATGATGAAACTAAGCAAGCTCGACACGCTAAACACTCTGCCGCTGAACAACTCAAGCGGGATGATGGGCTCCTTCGCGAACTTTTCGCGCCACACGAACAGCAGGGCGCTCACGACCGCGGTCGCGAACAGGCCAATGATCTGCCACGAACCCCACGGGTAATCGATGCCGCCCCAGACGGTGGCAAGCAACAAGCTCACGACGCCTACAGCCAGCAAGCCGGCGCCGGCGAAGTCAACTTTGTGCGGCGAACGGTGGACGGGCAGGTGCAAACGGGCGGCGATGGCGGCCAGCGCTAGCATGCCCAGCGGCAGGTTGATGAAGAACACCCAGCGCCAGCTAAGGTGGTCGGTAAACAAACCGCCCAGCAGCGGCCCCAGCACGCTGGAGATACCAAACACGGCACCGAAGTAGCCCTGGTAGCGGCCGCGTTGCCGTGGTGACACGATGTCGCCGATGATGGCGAACACCAGCACCATCAGACCGCCGGCGCCGATACCTTGCAGACCGCGGAAGACGATCAGCTGGTTCATGCTCTGGGCGACGCCACACAGCACCGAACCGATCAAAAAGATAATAATCGCAATCTGAAAGATCTTCTTGCGCCCAAACATGTCGCTGATCTTGCCGTACAGCGGCGTGGCCACGGCACTGGTCAGTAGATACGCAGTGGCGACCCAGGAATATTTGCTCAGGCCGTGCAAATCACTGGCGATTTTGGGCAGAGCGGTGCTAACAATGGTCTGGTCTAGCGCGGCCAGCAGCATGGCCAGCATCAGGGCCACGATGATTACCATTATTTCGGCGTGGCTGCGCTCCTCGGGATGCTCTTGCAGGGTGGCAGCGGGTGCAGCTGTGGCAGCCCTGACGGCCGTCGTAGTCTTGACGGCCGTCGTGACCAACTGTGGTGTGTGTTGTGTTTGTCGGCTCAAACGGGCACGGAGTTTGGCGAACATTATTTTGTCTCCTTTGGATTATGTGTCGTTAGTTCGGTTTGCAAGTGATGCAGCATGCGTTCCTGCACCTTTAGCCAGACGGCCAGGTCCTCGTCGCTGAGGCCTTCCATTACGCGGTTCATTAGGTGCTCGCGGCGCTTTTCCACGTCGCGTAGCAGCTTGCCGCCCTTGCGGGATAGCCGCAGCCACTGCACGCGGCGGTCCTGCGGATCGGTTTCGCGGTCGATGTAGCCGTGCTCCTCGAGCGCCTCGCCCATCTGCGACACCGCGCCGGGCGTCATGTATAGTTCCTGTGCCAGCCGCTTGAAGCTGATCGGCTCCAGGTGGCGAATGGTGAAGAGCAGTTCCACCTGGGCAGGGCGGAGCGGGCAGTCCTGATTGAACAGGTGCGCGCCTACGCTGCGCTTGATGGCGTGCATGTTATCGAACAAACTGCGGATGATTGTTTCGCGGTTCATGGTCGCCCATCCCTTCTCGCAAATTAGTTTAGTTACTAAACAATATAGCTACTAAACTAATTCCCGTCAAGTGGCGACATAAAGTGCCCTGTATTGCCACAGTGAAATATCTCATAGATGCTCCGCTCCGGGGCGAGTAGGATACGAGTATGGTAAAAGGAGATACGCATATGGCACAGAGCGCAGGTAAAGGATGGCACGGTGATTCAGCTGGTCACGCCCGGGCGGGCCGCAAAGGGGGCATGATGAGCTCGGGTAACTTCAGGAACGACCCTAAGCGGGCAGCTGCGGCTGGCCGCCTGGGCGGGCGAATGAGTCCGGGGAACTTCAAGAACGACCCGGAGCGTGCCCGCGCGGCTGGCCGTAAAGGCGGCAGCAGATAGCATATAGTTCAGCCTTCGGGTAAGGAGGAACGCTATGGTTTGGAACATCATCCTGTGGATACTGTTCGGTGGATTAGCCGGCTGGATCGCCTCGATGATTGTCGGCAACAATGGACGCCAGGGAATCGTCGGCAATATAATCGTCGGCATTTTGGGCGCCATCATTGGTGGCTGGATAGTCGCCCTGCTGGGCTTTAGTGTGAGCGCGTTTAGCATTGGCAGCCTGCTGGTAGCAATCCTGGGAGCCATAATCTTGCTGTTCATCGTAGGACTGTTCACTGGTAGCGGCCGCGGCGCACATCACGGCGCACACCGCTAGGTCTTAAGGTGTATAATGGCTGATGTAAACGGAGGTAATAACACCGTGGCTCCAGACGACCAGCACTACACGTACAACGAACTTAGCAACGAAGACAAGCAGCTCCTGTTGACCCATGGCTATACGCCGGGCGACTTCGATACGCCCGAGGACATGCGCGATATACTTGATGATTTGCGCGCGCAGGTCGCGGACGACGAAGACAGCGATCGTTTGAGCAAAGATGTCTCGGGCGATGAACGCGACGGCACAGAGTAACGACTTTTTGACAGATGTTCGGGCAGGGCTCCATGCGGGGCCCTGTTTTTATTGCAATATGTAATAGTGTATGTATAATCATATGTATGGAGTTTGAATGGGACGAGGGCAAGAATACAGTCAATTGGACTAAACACGGCCTATCGTTCTATGAGGCCCAAGACGCATTTCTAGATAAGGATAGAATTGTGTTACAGGACTTTAGCCATTCAACTTCAGAGCAAAGATACTTTTGTATCGGTAAAACTGCACGTGGGATAGCGACGGTCAGGTTTACGGTAAGGAATGGCAGGATCCGCATCATTGGTGCTGGATACTGGCGGAAAGGGAAGAAACTCTATGAGCAGCAAAGTTAGTTACACGGATGCACCGGCTGAGATACAGCAGGCGCTCGAGAATGCAAAGAAGGTGGGTGATTTTTTGCCATCACCCGATCAGCTTGTACGTAAGGTGCAGAAAGAGCGTATTACGATTGCCATTGATAAGCAGAGTCTGGAACTATTTAAGCGTTACGCCAAGCAGCACAATGCTCAATATCAAACTATGATAAATGGTGTGCTTACTAGCTACGCCGACAAATTCTTGGTCCACAAATAGTCTGGCTATCTCTGTCCCCGGTCGGTCCAACGGCGTGAAGTCTCTTACAGCTCGCTCTACGTTCATGCGGTAAGCTGGAAGTACGGTAAGGGGAGGAAACACGCATGGACCATTTTACGACGCGCAAGCTGAACCTGACGCCGCGTACCAACCAAGAACTTCACAGTGTGCTCACCGGTTTTGAGCTGAAATGGCAGAACAAGGCGCGCAGCCTGCATTCGCGTGGCGGCGATCGCATTTCCCGTTTCTGACGGCTCAACCAGTATTAAGTCTGAGCGGCTGGCATTTTAGAACCCCCGCGGGAAACTGCGGGGGTTCTTGGGTTAGTTCACCTGGTTTTGTACGTTGCCGTCCAGAAAACCTGCCATGTTGCCGACGAACGTCTCTTGCTTGGCGATAGTTGCCTCGTCGCTCAAGTACGCAATGCCCGGGTACAGCACGCAGGTATCAAAAGCCTTTAGTTTTTCTAGATCTTCAGGTTTCATGGTCCTGGGGTGGTCGGTTATAAAGGTGATGTCGTCCTTGGCTAGCCGATCGGCGAGTGCATCGGTTTCGATAACCGATGGTGGTACGGTACTTATCAGCACGCTGTCGGCCTTAATGAGCGGCAGATTACTGTTATTGAGTAGCCCAACCGTTTCTTCGGCCTCAGCTACATTGACGGAGATGTACGTGCAGGTGCTTAGCAGCTCGTCGAGTTCGACGTACTTGAACGGGGAATCGTCCCGCTTGTGGCGCGACCAGTAGCTAACATTGGCGCCAAAACCGGCCGCAAGCTCGGCGACACGATTGCCGATATGCCCCAAGCCAATAACACCAAAGTTGCTGCCCTTTAATTCACGCACCCGTATCCCGGTGGTGTCGAAATTGCCATCCTTGGCGCGCTTTAGACCTTCTGTCATATCGCGTATCTCATGCATGATTGCGGCTATGATAAATTCTGCGACGGACTCGGTGCTGTAGCCGCCCAGGTTGCAGACTGGAATGCCTCTTTTTGCCGCCTCTTCCAGGTCCACGGTGCCATAGGCCGTGGCTAGAATATTCACAAGCTTAAGGTTGGGTGCGGCATCAAAGATGTCCTTACCGGTCGGTATCTGGAAGTTTACTAGGAGTGCATCGCAGTCTTTTAGTTCGTCCATGAGCCGGGGGTCGTCCCGTTTGAGCGAAACTCGCTTCTCGATTAAGCGGTCAATCTTGTCCCAGTACTCCTTGGTAAAGTGAGTGTCGACAATGTCTACCAGAACCGCCTTTTTGAATTTCATACTGCAAACTCCTGCTTAGGTAAAGTGTACCCTAATGATACCCTATTACTCCCGGGTTGGCTCTACTGGCGCTTTTGTTCGCTCACCTTGTCTTAAATCTGCCGGTATTTCAGCATTTCGTAAGTAGATACGCTGCGGGTCAAACGGCCAGGACGCACGAAGCCATGACAACAATGCTCCAAATATCACCTCGTATTGTCCTGCATCGTACAGCTCTTGTGTTATCCAAAAACTAAAGTCTACGTCGTAATCTTTGGCAAGCTGGCTATAGAACAGCTCGATGGGGTAGATATATAGGCAGCCGGCATAGTGTTCTTCGGTGGTACGCAGGATGTAGGAGAATAGCTGATTATTCTTGGCACAAATCTCGAGCCACGCTAGATCCTGCAAGTCTTCATCGAAGCTACAAACATAGGGCCACTTCTGGCGATCTGCAGTCCCACCTCGCTGCTGTACGATCGCATCTGCGTTAGCCGTTAGGACGCGTACATCTTCGGCCGTATCTTTCGTAGTGATCGTATGGAGCGAATACTCACCCAAGTGGGCTTCGGCGGGCACTGTAAAATCAACGGGGACGAATGGCGTACGCATCAGACATTGACCTGCGTAGGGAATTCGCCTCTTACGGCTGCCAGAATGCTGGCTGTCCATTGTTCTGTGTTCTTGCTCATGGACTCATCGGTACACCAACCCAGCGCTGGACCGTTCCACACATTACCAGGGTATATGCCAAATGGGTCTTTTTCGTCCTCAAAGGCGTAACCGCCTATCTTGCTATCAGCCGCCAGATGCAACACGAGCTCTTTGTTGTAAATAGGATGGGCGATATCCACAAACAAAGCGGTAGACTTCATACTTTTGACCTGGTCGTCACTCAACAAATGCTCAGTTTCTGCGTTATGAGCCACAGCAGAGACTGTGACATCCGAGCTCTGCATCAGCTCGTCCAAAGACACATCAGTAAAGCGTGTATCTCGAGTGTGCTTCGACCAATACTGCACGTTCATGCCTAAACCGGCCAGGTTCTCGGCCACGGCTGTGCCAATATGGCCCAGACCAATTACGCCGGCCGTCCTGCCGCGTAGCTCGAAGCCGCGGTGCTTTTTGTAGTCTAGCTTCCAATCGTCACCAATGACTATGGGCAGACGACGCGCTAGGGCAAGGGTGAGCATGACTACCCACTCGGCGACTGCGATGCTCGAGAACCCGCGCAGGTTAACTACGGGTATACCTTTGGCGGCACAGTGATCCACGTCAACCCAACTAAACGAGGTTGTCTGTAAACAGATGGCTTTTAGGCTTGGTATCTTGTCGATCACTTCGTTTGGAAACGACCAGTCAGAGAAATCTGGGTCGATTGCCACAATACGCGGTTCATCACCGGCATAGAGTTCAGTCAGATTCTCGAAGGGCATAATTTCTTTTAGAAAGACGACGTTGCCAGCGCTTTGCAATTGTTCACGTTGTTCTGTCGAAAAGGCAGTGTCAACATTTGGGCTAATAACAAATATCTTCATGACTACTCCCGGTTATTATGCTTTGTTTACAATGTACTGATCGTCCCCAGTGGTCAGGACATTAATAACTCTCTGGTAGCCATATCGCTGGTTGTTTGCAGCATGTCTCTTGTGTTGAAGCCGGCGTTGGCGTTCGTGCACCACCAGCTGGACATGGGGAGCTGCTTAAACCGATCGTCCGGGAAGTGGCTGACGTCGAAAGCGGCGCGGGCATTGTGCTTGGTTATGCGGTCGTACAAGGCGTCCGCATCATAGCCATCATTGCCGCCGACGTTCACGAACAATGTGCCGTCCTTGGTCTTTTCGAGCAGGTCGCGGTTTAGAATCGCGCCAGCACCGGCCGCTGCATGGTAGCTAACGACGTCGCAGCTCGCACACAGATCTTCCAGTGACGCGTACGTAATGCCGAGTTCGGCATCTAGGTCTTCTTTGCGGTGGCGGTTCCAGTACGTAATGCCGCCAACGCCCATCGCCAGTAGCATCCTGGTAGTACGCTCACCAATGCGCCCCATGCCCACGATGCCCACGCGTACGTCGGCCAGGCTCGGTACGGTCATGAATGTCTTGTCGCCGGGAGGCGCGACTTCTAGCAGGTGTCGCTGCATCAGCAGAATCATAGCGACACACATCTCGGCTACGGCGAACGTGGTGGTGCCGGGGGTGTTGGTAACGGCAATGCCTTTGGCGGTAGCTGCTGCGGCGTCGATGTGAGACGCAAAGCCGGCGCCGGTGAAGGCGATGACCTTTAGTGCATCGGTGCTCTCGATTACCTTGGCGGTGACTGTTTCCGTGCCGCCCAAGATGTAGCCAACTTTGTCTTTCAATGCGGCGATCAGCTCATCCTCTGTGGCGTTCGGCTTGTCCAAGCGCTCCACTTCAAAGCCGGCGTCGCGGAATTTTGCTTCGTGGTCGGGAAAGATAAACAGGCTGTCGGTCACTAATACAGTTGGCTTCATGGGCACCTTTCTTGTAATACTTCCTTGGGTTTAGTGTACACCAGTTGAGCGTATCTGTACCGCTTGCAGGCACACATCAAGCATTGCATAGTATATTATTGTATGATAAACTGTTCACTAGTATGAACAAAACGAACATTATCGAAGAGCAGCTGCAACTATTGGGCCTTGGACGGGATGAATCCCGTCTGTATGCGGAGCTACTGAAGGGGCCGACGACTCACCTAAAGTTGGCGCATGCCACCGGTATTAACCGCACTAAGATCTACCGCTTGGCCGAAGACCTTGAAAAGCGTAGCTTAATCACTCGGCGCAGCGACGACCGTGGTACGTTCCTGGTGGCGGCTGATCCGGCCACACTCGAGGTGAATCTGGTAGCACGCGAAGAAAAGATCAAGGCACAGCGTGCTGCGTT